>NZ_JPJC01000068.1:0-26002 GCF_000733135.1 Sphingomonas sp. FUKUSWIS1 | reverse complement strand
GGACCGGTCGACCGCGTTGACGAGCACACCGCGCGCCTTCAGCCGCGCGACCGCCGCGAGCGCCTCCGCCTCGTCGTCGATCGCGACGATCGCCAGCGCGGCCATGGCGGCCTCATCGGTGACGACGTGAGCGCCGGCGCGGTCGAGCAGCCGGCGTTTCGCGTCCGCCGCCTCGCCCTCGCCCAGCAGGATGACCGGGCGGCCCGCCAGCCGCACGAACAGCGGCAGGCTGTGCAGGCTCACCGCTTGAGCCATTCGGGCACGCGCTCGGCCGCCAGAATCGTCTCGGGCTCGATCCGGTCGGCGACCACCGCGAACCGGTCGCCATCGACCAGCACCTCGGGCACTAGGGCGCGGCTGTTATAGGTCGACGCCATCGTCGCGCCGTACGCGCCTGCGGTGCGGAACACGCCCAGATCGCCCGACTTCACGACGTCGATGTCGCGCCCCATCGCGAAGGTGTCGCCGGTCTCGCAGACCGGCCCGGCGATGTTCGCGGTCATCCGCTCGCCGCCCGGCTCCACCGCGACGAAGTCGTGATAGGCGTCGTACATCGCGACACGCGCGAGGTCGTTCATCGCCGCATCGACGATCACATAGGGGTTGGTCACGCCGGGCTTCACCCAGATGACCTTGGTCAGCAGAACGCCGGCGTTCCCTGCGATCACGCGCCCCGGCTCGAACATCAGCTCGACGTCCCAGCCCGCGGTCGCACGCGCGACCATCGCGCCATAGTCGGCCGGGCTCGGCAGCACGTCGTCGGGCTTGTACGGTACGCCGAGACCGCCGCCCAGATCGACCCGGCTGATGACGTGCCCCGCCGCGCGTAGTTCGGCGACGAGTTCGCCGATCCGCGCATAGGCCGCCTCGAGCGGGGCGAGATCCGCGAGCTGGCTGCCGATATGGATCGCCACCCCGCGCAGATCGAGCCCCTCATGCTCCGACAACCGGTCGAACATCGCCGGCGCCTGGTCGATCGGCACGCCGAACTTGTTCTCCTTACGCCCGGTCGAAATCTTGGCGTGTGTGCCGGCATCGACATCGGGGTTCACGCGCAGCACCGCCGGTGCACGAATGCCGCGATCGCGGGCGAGTGCGGCGAGCACCTCGCCCTCCTCCTCGAGCTCGAGGTTGAACTGGCCGATCCCGGCATCAAGCGCGCGGGCGAGCTCGTCGCGGGTCTTGCCGACGCCCGAAAACACGATGTCCGACGCGGGGATACCCGCCGCCAGCGCGCGCGCCATCTCGCCCGCCGACACCACGTCCGCGCCGTAGCCCTCATCGGCCAGGACGCGCAGCACCGCGACGTTCGGATTGGCCTTGATCGCATAGGCCAGATGCACACGCCCCGCGCCTTTCAGCGCGTCGCGGAACACCTGCGCGTGACGGCGGAACGTCGCGGTCGAATAGACATAGACGGGCGTCCCGACCGCCTCGGCGATCGCGGAAAGCGCGACGTCCTCGACATGAAGGACGCCGTCGCGATAGTGGAAATGGTCCATGCTGGCCTGTGATCAGTTGGAAGGCGGCAGGTTGAATTCGTCGCTCCGCCGCTCGCGCGAGCTGGTGAGCAATTCATCACTGCGTTCGGGGCGCTGCTGCGGCGTCGGCGTCAGCAGCGCGGTCGGCGTCGGTGTCGTCTTCGCCCCGTAAGGCGCGACCGGCAGCGATTTGCCGGGCGCGGGTTCGAGCCCGTCAGCCGCCCCGCAGGCGGTCAGCGACAGACCCGACAGGGTCAGCCCGGCGAGAAGGATCAGGCGTGTCATTCGCTCGTCTCCCGTGCGGCGCGGATCGCGGCGCGAACATTGTCGGGCGCGGTGCCGCCGAAGCTGGTCCGGCTGGCGACCGACGCATCGACCGACAAGACGCCGTACACCCGGTCGTCGATCCGCGCATCGATCGCTTTCAGATCCCCGATCGACAAAGCGTCGAGCGTGATGCCCAGATCCTCCGCGCGTTTCACCGCACGCCCGGTCACGTGATGCGCCTCGCGGAACGGCAGCCCCGCCTCGCGCACCAGCCAGTCGGCAAGGTCCGTCGCGGTCGCAAAGCCCGCCTCGGCCACCGCGCGCATCCGCTCGGTCCGGAACGTCGCGCTCTCGACCATCCCGGTCATCGCCGCGATCGACAGCGCGAGCAGGTCATGCGCCTCGAACACGGGCGGCTTGTCGTCCTGCATGTCCTTCGAATAGGCGAGCGGCAGGCCCTTCATCGTCACCATCAGCGCGGTCATGCAGCCCATGATCCGCCCCGAATGCCCGCGCACGAGCTCGGCGGCATCGGGATTGCGCTTCTGCGGCATGATCGAGCTGCCCGTCGACCACTGGTCACTGAGCGCGACGAAGCCGAAGGGCTGCGACGCCCAGAGCACGAACTCCTCCGCCAGCCGCGACAGATGCAACGCGCACTGCGTGGCCGCGACGAGGTAATCGAGCGCGAAGTCGCGGTCGCTGACCCCGTCGAGCGAGTTGGTCATCGGCCCGTCGAAGCCGAGCGCATGCGCGGTCATTTCGCGGTCGATCGGGAACCCCGTCCCCGCCAGCGCCGCCGAGCCAAGCGGCGAGCGGTTCATCCGCACGCGTGCATCGGCGAACCGGCTGACGTCGCGCGCGATCATCGCGTGATACGCCATCAGGTGATGGCCGAGCGTCACCGGCTGCGCGGATTGCAGATGCGTGAACCCCGGCATGACGCTCGCGGCATGCTCCTCGGCCCGCACGAGCAGCGCCGCCTGGAATCCGCCGAGCGCCGCCAGCACCTGGTCGATCGCATCGCGGACCCAGAGCCGGAAATCGGTCGCGACCTGGTCGTTGCGCGACCGCGCGGTGTGCAGACGCCCCGCGACCGGACCGATCGCCTCGGCCAGCCGCGCCTCGGTCTGCATATGGATATCCTCGAGGACGAGGTCCTCGGCGACGCCATTGGCGGCATAGTGCGCCGCAACCCGGTCGAGACCCGCGGCGATCGTCGCGGCGTCGTCGGGCGAGACGATACCCTGCGCGCCGAGCATCGCGACATGCGCCTTGGAGCCGGCGATGTCCTGCTTCCACAGTCGCTTGTCGAAGGGGATCGAGGCGTTTATCTCCCGCATGACCGCGGCCGGACCCTCGGCGAAGCGTCCACCCCACATCGCATTGGAGCCGTCCATGTCCTCCCCTTCTCTGCTCTCAAGGGCGTCGATCGTCTGTCTCCTGGGTAGCGCAATGCTGATTGCGGGCTGCGATAGGAAATCGCCGGCTCCGGAGCAAGCAAACGCGGCAGGCGCCGCGATGGGCAATGGCGCCGCATCGGACGAAGTCGCGGCCTCGCCCGACGAAGCGACCGGCACCCCCGTCGCCCCGGTCGACAAGATCGACCGCAGCCACAAGGGCGAGACGGGGCCGACGTCAAGCTTCACCGCCCCCGATGGAAAGTCCGTCACGCTCGCCAGCTTCGAGGGCAAGCCGCTGCTGCTCAACCTGTGGGCGACCTGGTGCGCGCCCTGCGTCGCCGAGATGCCAACGCTCGATGCGGTCGCGGGCAGCCTGAAGGACAAGGTCCAGGTCATCGCGGTCAGCCAGGACCTTCAGGGTGCCGAGAAGGTCACGCCGTTCTTCGCGCAAAAGGCGTTCACGACGCTGAAACCCTATCTCGACTCCAAGGCCTCGCTCAGCATCGCCTATCAGGCGAACCTGCCGACCACGATCCTCTACGATTCGGACGGGCGCGAAGTCTGGCGAATGCTGGGCGGCTATGAATGGAACACCCCCGCCGCCGCAAAGCTGATCGCCGAAGCCCGCTGAACGCCCCGCACGACGACGCACCGCTTTGCCGCGAAAGCTGGACGGGCGCGTCGTCGGCATGCAGGGCAAGCGTACCCCGTATCACGCGTGTACCTTGTTCTGCATCTCGTCCGTGCGCCTCATCTCGCCATCGGGATCTTGCTGAACATCCGACGCCAGATACAAAACTCCTGCTGGCTGCTTGCTGACTAGCCCGAGTATCGCGCGGATGCGATCGGCCATATCGGGATCGACCGGGTTGTAGACGATCTTCCCCAGGTCCGGACGACCATCGACCGCAAAGCCCGAATATTCTAACTCCATCGCGCCCAGAACGGGGTGGTGCAGCCGCTTGGTGCCCTCGCCGTGGAAGCGCACGTCATTGTCCGCCCATAAAGCCGCGAATTCGGGACTGGTCGCGCACAGCTCGGTGACGAACTGGCCGACCTCGAACAGCGATTCCCTACCGCGCGATCGCCGAGACGATCGGCGAAACCTTCGGCCTACCCGTGACGTCGGTAAGCGCAGACGAAGCCGGCGCGCATTTCGGCTGGCTCGCTGCCTTCGTGTCGAAGGACATGTCGGCGTCGAGCGCGCTGACCCGCGAGCGGCTGGGCTGGAACCCCGACGGGCCGACGCTGCACGCCGACATCCGCGCGATGACGGCAAAGCCCTGAAACCATGGGCGGCGAGGAAGCGGTCATCCCAGGATCCGCAACGCTTCGGCATGGAGTGCCGGAGTCGCGGCGACCAGCACCGCGCCGCCTTCCTCCGCCCCCCCTCCGTCGAGCCGCGTGACGACACCGCCCGCGCGCTCGATGATCGGGATCAGCGCGACGATTTCATAGGGCTGGAGCGAGGGCTCGATCGCGAGGTCGATCCGGCCTGCCGCGATCATCGCCATCGCATAGCATTCGCCACCATAACGGATCATCCGCACAGCCGCCTTCAACCGTGCGAAACCGGGCGCGAGGTCGTCGCCGAAATGCTCGGGCGAGGTGGTGTGCAGGATCGCGCGATCGAGGCTGCCGACGTCGCGCGTCGCCAGCGGTCGGCGCACACCGTCCCGCTCGGTCCACGCGCCGTCGCGATCCGCCCAGAAGCGTTCGCGGGTGAAGGGCTGGCTCATCATCCCCAGCTCGGCCCGGCCGTCGACCGTCAGCCCGATCAACGTCCCCCAGACGGGCAGGCCACAGATGAACGGGCGGGTGCCGTCGACCGGATCGAGCACCCATCGAACACGCCCGCTGCCCGTCAGCCCGAATTCCTCGCCGAGGATGGCATGGTCGGGGAAATGCGCACCGATCTCGGCGCGGATCGCGACTTCCGCCTCCCGGTCCGCCTCGGTCACGGGGTCGAAGCTGTACCCCTCCTTCACCTTGGCATCGACCGCGATGTCGGTACGGTAGCGGGGCATCGTCTCGGCATCAGCAAGGTCGGCAAGGCGATGCAGGAAGGCAGTGTCGGGAAGGATCATGATCGACGCCCGTTGGCGGTGGCGGCCTTAGCGCACAGCGGCACGAGACACAGAAGCGCGGTGAGCAGCCAGAAGGCGGCGGGCAGGCCGATGCCGTGCGCGACAAAGCCGATCACGGCGGGACCGGCGAGGATGCCCGCGTAACCGATCGTCGTGACCGCGGCGATCGCGAGGCCCGCGGGCATGACGGTCTGCTTGCCAGCCTGGCGGAACAGGATGGGCACGACGTTCGACGAACCGAGACCGATCAGCAGGAACCCCAGGAGCGCGACCGGTGCGACCGGCGCGAGCAGCATGACGCCATAGCCGAGCAGCGAGAGCAGCCCGCCCCACAGCATCGTCCGCCGATCCCCGAGCCTGGCGACGATCGCGTCGCCGGTCAGCCGGCCGGCGGTCATCGCCACCGCAAAGACGCTGTAGCCGAGCCCTGCCTGCGTGACCGGCAACAGGCCCTTGCCGCTCAACAGCAACGCCCCCCAGTCGAGCATCGCGCCTTCGGTCAGGAAGGTGATCGCCGCGAGCGCCGCGAGCAGCACCACGATCCCGCGCGGGATCACGACCAGCGGGGCCTCCTCGGTCCTGGGGGTCGGGATGAGCCGGGGCGCGGCCAATGCGAGCGTCGCGATCATCAGGACCGATGCTGCGACGACCCCGGCGACCGGACTGATCTTCAACGACAGGACGGCGGTCAGCAGCGCCGATCCGACGAAGCCGCCGACGCTGAACAACCCGTGAAACCCGGACATCAGCGGCGTGCCGGCCTGCTTCTCCACTTCGACCGCGTGCACGTTCATGCCGACTTCGATTACGCCGAGGAATGCGCCGAACAGCAGCAGCGCGACCGCCATGGTCGGCACCGTGGGCGCAAAGGCGAGGAAGGGCAGCAGGATCGCCTGCCCGATGCCGCCGACAAGGATCGCCGGTCGCGCGCCGAGCTTCGATGTCAGCGGCCCCGCAAGCTGCATCGCGCCCACCGAGCCGAGACCGAGACACAGCAGCAGCAGCCCGAGCGATCCGTCCCCGATCGCCAGCCTCTGCTTGGCAAGTGGAACGAGCGGCGCCCAACAGGCGAGCCCGAAGCCGGACACGAGGAAGGCCAGGCGCGTCGCAAGGCGCGCCCTGGAATTTTGAATCGTCACTGCGGATATCCTTGGATCAGCGCTGGCCGCGCGGGTCTTGCGGGTCGGCACGCGCGATGGTGGCGCCCGCTTTCGTCAGATCGCGCACAAGGTCGGCATCAGCGTCGTGCTCGACGACGATCTGCGTAAGGGCATCGACGCCGAGGACCCTGTGCGGGGCGTGCTGGCCGAGCTTGTCGTTCGTCGCGAGGACGATCGTGCTGCGACTGCGCGCGGTCAGCGCACGCTTGAAACTGGCGTCGGCCGGGTCATAGGCACTGACGCCCCCCTTGGCGGAAACCGCGCACGCGCCGAGGACACACAGGTCGATATTGAGCCGCGCGATCGCCTCGAGCGCCGTACCATCGACGGCACCACCGACCATCCGGTCGATCATGCCCCCCACCACCAGCAGATCGATGTCGTCGCGATGCTGGAGCGCCGCGGCGATCGTCACCGAACTCGTTGCGATGGTCAGATTGCGATAGGACGGCAGCGTCTGGACAAGGGCGAGATTGGAACTGCCATTGTCCATGAAAACAAGGCTGCTCGGTTCGATGACCCGAACGGCGGCGTCAGCCAGCGCCCGCTTGCTGTGCACATCCTCGCCGACACGCTCGGCCATCGGCCTCGCCCCTTCGACGACGGGCAAGGCGCCGCCATAGACGCGGCGACACAGGCCCTCCGCGGCAAGACCCCGCAGATCCCGCCGGATCGCATCCTCGGAAACGCCGAACTCCTTGGCAAGCGCACCAGCATGAACCGGTTCGCCCAGGGATAGACGGGCAAGGATCGTATCGCGACGGCTGGACGGGATGTCATTGGGCATCCGCTGTTCCTAGCCCTCACACCGTGCATAAACAAGATAGTTATCGATCAATCATGCATGATCGGGCATCGTGTCCACATCGGTGAGACTGACGACTGCCCATGTCCCATCTCGCGGATGGCAGATCGGGAAGCGTACAAGCCTGCCGGCTCTCGGGCGAAGCCGCTGTCCTGTTAGGGGCTTCCGATCGGGACGGGGTAAGCGCCTCAGGTCACCCCTCTCGACTCCCGGTACACAGCCTCAATATTGTTTCCGTCGGGATCATACATGAAGGCTGCATAGTAACCCTCGGGATAGCCATCCGAACGCAGACCGGGTGCGCCGTTATCCACCCCTCCCGCAGCCAGCCCATGGCTGTAAAAGTCTTCGACAGCTTCGCGCGATGTAGCGCGGAACGCCGTGTGTTGCCTCGCGCCGGTTGGATGGAAAACATCGAGCCAGAACGCGGGATATTCGGTACCGAAAGCGACGCCTGCCAGGTCGGCGTCCCCATCGTTGGCCAGCCCCATAGTCGCGTTGATCCGCATGACGATTTTAGCCCCGAGGGGGCGAAGTGCTGCTTCGTAGAACCGCGCAGATCGAACGATGTCAGTGACACCGATGCCGGTATGATCAAGGAGCCAATTGGAAGCGTCTGCCATCGGATCTCTCCACCAGATTGCTGCTCGTTGTCTTATCAGATCATGCCCGGCAAAATCGTCGCTCCGCAAGCTTGACTGGGTTCGTCGCGCTTCCCAAAGTGCCTTGATCGTCGGCAAGGACGCCGCATTCGGTGTGACTAGCTACGCCCCCTCAGATGCTGCCGTTCCGCTTGCCGCACCGCCTCGAATATTCCGCGTCGTCCCCATTGCGAATGGTCGGCCGATATGAAATTCTCGAGCGATGATGACCAGCACTGGGGGATGTCAGTGTGGCGCGGTGCGGTTCCGGATTGACGCCGATCTGGAAGACGCCTCCATCTGCCATTGTCGAATGTGCCAGAAGGCAACGGGCGGACTGTTCGGGCCTTATGTCGGCGCGCCCTTGTCTGCCGTGACCTGGACCCGCGGTCAGCCGGGTCATTTTCAGAGTTCGAACAAGGCTCGTCGTGGGTTTTGCCGGGATTGTGGCACGCCGCTCACCTTCGAATATGGTGAGGGAAGCATCAGTTTCACGCTTGGTGCCATGGACGAACCGCGCCTGGTCCATCTGACTGAACAGCTCGCGTCGTCCGAGCGCATCGCCGACTTTCAGGCATTGGCGAATCTCCCCGAACACCCGCTAGATGAGCCACGAGCGGCGGCGCATCTGGCAGGAATTGTGTCTCTCCAGCATCCTGACCATGATACCGTTGCGTGGCCACCGAAGACATAGACCGCAGTCCGCTTTCTTGCGGCTCCGATCCGTCGCTTGACGCAGCAGCGCATGCGCCTGCAATCTGCCGACACTTCCCGAGACGTAAGGACACGACGATGGTTCTCATGTTGGCGCTCTTGCTCGCATCACCGCAAGGATGCATCGATACACGCCGCGAATGCCGCGCTTGCACGACGACCGATGGGAAGCAGCGTTGCTCGAACCCGGGCATAGCGTGCCAGCCTCTGACCCGCCTGTGCCGCCCGAACACCGACAAAGCCGCCACGGAACGCCCCAAGACTGCAAAGCCAGACCACCGCTGAGTCCGCAGCGATGGTCCAAACCCACAAATGGGGCATCAGCAACTATGCGGCAGAACTGCACCCGGCCGATCCCAAAGGACGGCACGCCGTCGCATACCTCTGTCATAGAGGTTCGGTCTCGGCGTCGAAGGGTGAAGCGCTGGATGCCCCGTGAGGATTCGAACCTCAATAGGCGGTATCAGAAACCGCAGTCTTACCATTAGACGACGGGGCATCAGCGAGGGCGCGATCTAAGCGGGGGTTTGCGCCGTGTCAACGCCCTGATGGTGCCAATTCGCCACGTCGCTTGCGTAATCGCCGCGCTGCGCTACATTCGTCGCCAAGCACCGGGCGGGTATTTTCCCGCGGCGGCAGATATAGATAGTGAGTTTTACGGCGATGGGGGATGTTTCCGCCCGAATGCCGTCCCGGCAGGCTGGTCCTGCCCGTCCGGCGGCGACCCGGCCCGGTCGAGGGCGGTGGGCCGATGCGCAGGCGTTTGCCGCGCTGGATCTCGGCACCAACAATTGCAGATTGCTGATCGCGCGCCCGCAGGCCGGCGGATTCGCGGTGATCGACGCGTTCTCGCGGATCGTCCGGCTCGGCGAAGGGCTCGCGTCCACCGGGCAGCTGAGCGACGCCGCGATCGAGCGCACGATCGCCGCACTGCGCGTGTGTTCGGACAAGCTGAAGCGTCGCAACGTCACGCTGGCGCGCTCGGTCGCGACCGAAGCCTGTCGCCAGGCGCGCAACGGCCCCGCCTTCATCGCCCGCGCGCTTGCCGAGACGGGTATCCATCTCGACATCATCACCGCGGAGGAAGAGGCGCGGCTGGCCGTGCTCGGCTGCCATGCGCTGATCGAACCCGGCAACGACCCCGCACTGATCTTCGACATCGGCGGCGGTTCGACCGAGCTTGTGCTGGTCGATACGTCGACGCCGATCCCGACCGTGCTCGACTGGCATTCCGCCCCCTGGGGCGTCGTGTCGCTGACCGAACATGCGGGCGGCGGCAAGGGCGAGGCGGGCCGGCGCGCAGCCTATGCGCGGATGCGCCAGGTCGTCGCGGACAGCATCGCGCCGTTCGCCGCGCGGCTGCCGCTCGACGTCGAGCGCCCCCGACTGCTCGGTACCAGCGGCACCGTGACGACGCTGGGCAGCGTGCATCTCGGGCTCAGCCATTATGACCGGTCGGAGGTCGACGGGCTGATCGTGCCCGCCAGCGCGATGCGGCGGATCAGCGCGGACTTGTCGCACATGGCGATCGAGGAACGGGCGAAGCTCGCCTGCATCGGAAACGAGCGCGCCGACCTGGTGGTCGCGGGCTGCGCGATATTGGAGACGATCATGGACATCTGGCCCGCCGAACGGCTCGGCATCGCCGACCGCGGCATTCGCGAGGGCATATTGCGCCGCCTGATGGGGAGCCCCAGGCCATGAGTCGCGGCGGATCGGGCGGGCACACCCGCGTCCTTACCGCACGCAAGCGGACCGCGCAGTCGACGCGCTGGCTCGAGCGCCAGCTGAACGACCCCTATGTGAAGCGCGCCAAGGCCGAGGGCTATCGCAGCCGCGCGGCGTACAAGCTGACCGAGCTCGACGAACGGTTCGAGGTCATCAAGGGGTCGAAGCGCGTCATCGATCTCGGCATCGCGCCGGGTGGCTGGGCACAGGTGATCAAGCGCCGCCTGCCCAAGGCGGCGGTGGTCGGCATCGACCTGCTGCCGGTCGATCCGATCGACGGTGTGACGATCTTCCAGATGGATTTCATGGACGACGCGGCGCCCGCAATGCTGATCGACGCGCTCGGCGGCGCGCCCGACCTGGTGTTGTCGGACATGGCGGCGAATACGGTCGGCCATCCGCAGACCGACGCGCTCAGGACGATGGCGCTGGTCGAGGCGGCACTCGATTTCGCCTGTGACGTGTTGGAAAAGGGCGGGACCTTCGTCTCGAAGGTGTTCGCAGGCGGCGCCGATTCCGCGCTGGTCGCCGAGATGAAGCGCAACTTCACCAGCGTGAAGCACGCCAAGCCGCCGGCGAGCCGCAAGGGGTCGGTCGAGTGGTTCGTGGTGGCGCAGGGGTTTAAGGGGCGATCGGTCGATCGGGAGGGCTGATCCACCGATCGACCCGGCCTACCCCGTTCGTGCTGAGCGTAGTCGAAGCACCTTGAGTCCCATGCCCTTCGACTACGCTCAGGGCGAACGGTGTGGGGGGTGGCGAACGGTGCGGGCGGTGACGCACGGTGCGGGCGGTGACGCACGGTGCGGGCGGTGACGCACGGTGTGGGATGGCGACCGGTGTCGGGGTGGCGACCGGTATGAGGGTTGCGACCGGTGGCCATCGGGACGGCGAATGCGAACCGCCCCCGTTACCCCCCGCCTCACCCCCAACGACACCCGCAAAGAAAAGGCCCGCGGACCTTCAGGTCCACGAGCCTTTCAATCACACCAACCAAGCGATGCCGAAGCATCGTTCGCCGGAAACCGATCAGGGTCAGATCACAACATGGCCCGGCTCGCGCCGCTCCACGTCCGTGCGATCAACCCTCGTAATCGGCACCCAGATTCTGGTTGCGCGGCGGGGCGGCGGCGGTGAGGCGCAGCGCCTCGGCCGATGCCGCGAGGCTGCCGACGGCATCGACCTCGTCGTCATCGTCGACACGAACCTTCTGCAGGCCCTGGATGACCGATTCCTTGAGATGCGCTGGCTTGACGTTCTCGTCGGCGATCTCGCGCAGCGCGACCACCGGGTTCTTGTCGCGATCGCGGTCGAGCGTCAGTTCGGCGCCGCCCGAGATCTGCCGCGCACGCTGCGCTGCGAACAGCACCAGGTCGAACCGGTTGGGGATCTTGTCGACACAATCTTCGACGGTAACGCGCGCCATGACGCTTCCTTCGCAACAAACACCGATAGGGAGAACAAAGGCGCCTACCCACACTGCGCCACAAAGTCAAGATTTTGCCGGTGGGCGTCCCGCGCTACCCCGTGTCGCCCCGCCGCAGGGTTGCATCGGCCCGATGCTATGTCCACTACCCCCGGCCATGACCATGCCCGCCCCCGAGCTCGATCGCATCACGGCCCCGCAGGCGGCGGAGTCGGTCTTCACCGTCGATGGCAACCGGCTGAAGCTGCTCGAGGCGGGCCCCGAACGCCTGACGGCGCTGATCGGGCTGATCGACGGCGCGCGGCAGTCGCTGCGAATCCTCTATTACATCTACGCCGACGACGATGCCGGCCAGCGCGTGAACGCGGCGATGATCGCGGCGGCGAAACGCGGCGTGACGGTCGCGCTGATCGTCGACGGCTTTGGCAGCGACGATGCGGCGAGCGCCGATTTCTTCGACCCGCTCGAAGCCGCCGGAATCGCGGTGTGCCGGTTCTCCGCACGATTCGGTCGGCGATATCTGCTGCGCAATCACCAGAAGCTTGCGCTGGCGGACGGCGAACGGGACGACGCGCGGATCATCGTCGGCGGCTTCAACGTCGAGGATGACTATTTCGGCACGATTGCCGACAATGCCTGGCGCGATCTCGGCCTGCTGATCGAAGGCCCGGCCGCGGGGCGGCTGACGGGCTATTTCGATGCGTTGAGCAGCTGGATCCACCAGCCCAAGGGCAAGCTGCGCAAACTGAACCATGCGCTGCGCCGCTATAGCGAGACGCAGGGGCCGACACGCTGGCTGATCGGCGGACCGACGCGGCGGCTGTCACCTTGGGCGCGGGCGGTCCGCGACGACATGCGCCGGGCGACGCGGATCGACATCATCGCCGGCTATTTCACGCCAAGCCCGACAATGTTGCGCAGGCTCGATCGTGCCGGGCGTCGCACCGACCGCGTGCGCATCGTCACCGCCGCGAAATCGGACAACAACGCGACAATCGCCGCCGCGCGGTTCACCTATGCCGGACTGTTGCGCAAGGGCGTGCACGTCTTCGAATATCAGCCGACCAAGCTGCACACCAAATTGTATGTCATCGACGACGCGGTCCATATCGGCTCCGCCAACTTCGACATGCGCAGCCTGTTCATCAACATGGAGCTGATGATCCGGATCGAGGATCCCGGTTTCGCCGCGCATGTCCGCCGCTATGTCGACGCCGAAATCGCCGCGTCGACCGAGATCACGCCGGCGCTCTACAAGGCAAAGACCGGCTGGCTGCAGCGCGTGAAGCAGTTCGGCGCCTATTTCGTGGTCGCGGTCGTCGACCCCAATGTCTCGCGCGGATTGAACTTCGGGATCGAGGACTAGGACGCCGCTGAACGGCGGCGCCCGTTACTGCGCCGCCGTGCCGCCGACCGTCAGGCCGTCGACCAGCAGCGTCGGCTGGCCGACGCCCGCCGGCACCGACTGCCCGCCCTTGCCGCACATCCCGATGCCCTCGTCGAGCGCGAAGTCGTTGCCGATCCCGCGCACCTTGGTCAGCGAGCTGGGGCCGTCGCCGATCAGCGTCGCGCCCTTGATCGGCGCACCGAGCTTGCCGTCCTCGACCAGATACGCCTCGGTGCAGCTGAACACGAACTTGCCCGACACGATGTCGACCTGCCCGCCGCCGAACGCCTTGGCGAAGATGCCCTTCTTGACGCGGCTCAACAGCTCGGCGGGATCGTCGTTGCCCGCCTTCATGAAGGTGTTGGTCATCCGCGGCATCGGCGCGTGGGCATAGCTTTCACGGCGGCCATTGCCGGTCGCCTCGACGCCCATCAGCCGTGCGTTGAGCCGGTCCTGCATATAGCCCTTGAGGATCCCGTCCTCGATCAGCACCGTCTCGCGCGTCGGCGTACCCTCGTCGTCGATCGTCAGCGAGCCGCGGCGATCCTGGAGCGATCCGTCGTCGACCACGGTCACGCCCTCGGCCGCGACGCGCTCGCCGATGCGGCCCGAAAACGCCGACGTGCCCTTGCGGTTGAAATCGCCCTCGAGTCCGTGACCGATCGCTTCGTGCAGCAGGATGCCGGGCCAGCCATTGCCGAGCAGCACGGTCATCTCGCCGGCGGGCGCCGCGATCGACTCGAGATTGACCAGCGCCTGCGACAGCGCCTCGTCGATCGCCCGGTTGTACGTCTCGGGCTCGAAGAGGTCGGTATAGAGATAGCGGCCGCCGATGCCGTAGCTGCCCGTCTCGCGACGACCATTCTGCTCGGCGACGATCGACACGTTGAGCCGCACCAGCGGTCGCACGTCGGTCGCGATGAAGCCGTCGGCGCGGACGATCTCGACCACCGACCATGTCCCCGACAGGCTGACCGACACCTGCGCCACGCGCGGATCGCGCGCGCGCGCGGCGGCGTCGATCGTCTGGCAGAGGTTCACCTTGTCCGCGAACGGCACGAGGTCGAGCGGGTCGGCGGCGGTGTAGCGGTGGCGGTTGGTGCCCTGGGGCGGGCCGGCCTTGGCGGCAACGCCCGGCTCGATCAGCGCCATCGTTTCGGCGGCGCGGCGGATCGCGGCGGGGGTCATCTCGTTCGAATGCGCGAACGCGGTCATCTCGCCCGACACCGCGCGCAGGCCGAAGCCCGAGCTGGTGTCATAGGAGGCGGTCTTCAGCCGGCCGTCGTCGAAGCCGAACGCCTCCGCCTTGCGGTACTGGAGATAGAGTTCGCCGTCATCGGCCTTAGCGAGCGCCTTGGCGGTCAGCGCCTGCGCCTGCTCGGGGTCGAGCGTGTCGCGGTAGAGGAACGAGCGGGGGTCTGCAGCTATCGTCATCCGATAGATATAAGCGGCTTAGCGCCCTGCGCCATCCCCATGGTCGCGCAATGTCGACTGGTCCGCGCCATCGGCGGCCCCGCCGACCAGGATAAAGCGCCGATCGCAATAGCCGCAATCGACATAGCCGGTCTCGTCGATCTGCAGCCACACGCGCGGATGGCCGAGCGCTGCACCGCCGGGAATGTCGGTGGCGCCGTCGCAGGCGACGCGGGCGTGGGTGACGCGGGTGGTTTCGAGCGGCGGATGCATGCGGGCGCGATAGCAAGCGCGGGCGGGGCGGGCAATTGGTTCTTCGGTGGTGATAGGAAGGAAGAATTTGTTCACGCGGAGGCGCGGAGGCGCGGAGGTGTTGCGCTTGTCGCGAAGCGACCTTCACATCAGGAATGGCGGAACAGGGAGTGGGTCTTCCGACCGACAGGCTGGATGCGACATCTCCGCGCCTCCGCGCCTCCGCGTGAACAAATCTTCTTTGCAACGCCCGAGGGGATGACCCGCCCTTCCCGCCCCGCTATGCCGCGACCATGACCGAAGCCGCGATCGCCATCACCAATCTCTGCAAAACCTATGCGGGCGGCAAGCGCGCGCTGGACGGGGTGACGTTCGACGTCCCGCGCGGCCAGATCTTCGGGCTGCTCGGTCCGAACGGTGCGGGCAAGTCGACGCTGATCAACATCCTGGCGGGGCTCGTCAACAAGACTGACGGCAGCGCCGCGATCTGGGGCTTCGACATTGACGCCCACCCGCGCAACGCCAAGGCGTCGATCGGCATCGTCAACCAGGAGATCCTGTTCGACCCATTCTTCTCGCCGTTCGAGACGCTCGAGATCCAGGCCGGGCTGTACGGCGTGCCCAAGGCGAAGCGCCGGACGATGGAGCTGCTCCGCGCGGTGCATCTGGAGGACAAGGCGCACGCCTATGCGCGCACGCTGTCGGGCGGCATGAAGCGGCGTCTGATGGTGGCCAAGGCGATGGTCCATTCGCCCCCCGTGCTCGTGCTCGACGAGCCGACCGCGGGCGTCGACATCGAACTGCGCCAGCAGCTCTGGACCTATGTCCGCAGCCTCAATGCCGCCGGCGTCACGGTGATCCTGACGACGCATTATCTTGAGGAAGCCGAAGAGCTCTGCGACCGGATCGCGATCATCAACAACGGCCGCCTGATCGCCAACGAACCGACCCGCGAACTCGTCGGCAAGGCGCAGGAAAAGATCGTCGCCGTCACCGTCGACCGCGATGTCGGCATGGTCCCGGCGAACGCCTGCTTCCAGAAAATCTCGCTCAAGGGCACGCGCACGCTCGAAATCACCTATGCCAAGGACCGCGTCAACGCCGGCGAAGTGCTCGCCGCGGTCCAGTCGGGCGGTTTCGGGATCGTCGACGTCTCGACCAAGGAACCCGATCTCGAGGACGTGTTCCTCAGCCTCACCCGCGCCGCCAACGCCTGAGCGCGCACGGCACCGGGCGCAGTGCCGGGGCCGGTTCGGTTCACGCCGTGGGGCAGACCACCGTCGTGCCCTGGCCACGGTTGCTCAGCGTGGCGCGGTAGAAGAAGGAGTCGCTGCCATAGGTCTGGTTGGGGCCGAACACGAGATCGACCTTATCGCCGATTTCGAGGCCGAACTTGACCCCGTTGACCGTGGCGGTGTCGACGACGATTCCCGAGGCGACGGTCACGCCATTGCGGGTGATGCGGTAATCGACGCCGTCGCCCGTATTTGCCTTGCTGAAACAGGCGGACAGTTCGACCTGCATCGCGCGCGGCGCGGTATAGCGGATCACCGCGCGGATCGGGTTCGCGCCATCGCCTGCCGGTGCGGCGGTGGTATTGTTGATGCGCAGCGGCTTGGACCAGCGATCGCCGAAATGGCTCGCGAAATCGGTGTCGAACACGCCGAGCCGGGTATCGACATTCGCCTTGTCGCGACGCCAGTAGCTCCAGGATCCGCTGCCATATTGCAGCATCGTGTCGGCAACGACCTGCGACGCGGTGATCGTATAGCCGGTGGCCCCGCTGACGATCAGCGGCTCGGATCCGATCTTGACCGGGCCAGCAGGCAAGGCCACCCCGTACATGTCGCGAACAACACCGCCGGTGAAGCTGATCGTGCCGCGCAGCCCCCATACGACCCAGCGATCGGCACCGATCCGGTAGAGGTTGAACGGCTGGTCCCCGGTATCGACCCGCACCGGCTGACCGTATGGCAACAGCGAATCGATGACGTTGCGATAGGCCCTGCCCTGCGGCTTGATCAGCGATCCGGTAAACAGCCCCATATACGGAAAATGAGTCTGTTCGACGAGCGCGTACCAGGACGCATGCCGGACGCCGGCGGCATAGAGCTCGACGACCGATTTCACCAAACCGGCCGAGGCGCGCCGCGTATCGGCATATCCGAAGCTAAATTCCGTCGCCCAGATCGGCTTTGGCGTCCCGTAGCGGCTCATGGCGGCGTTGAGATTGGCAATCTCGAAATCAATCCCCTCGGCATCGGGGCGATAGGGATGGACCGCGACGCCGTCGATCACGTCGAGCATGCCGACCGCGAACAGCGAGGTCAGGAACCCCGTCCCGATCACGTTGGTCGATCCACCGAGGATCGCGACCTGCGGGTTGGCGGGCTTCACCCGGGCATAGAGGACCCGCAGCATGTCGACATAGGCGCGGAACTTGTCGACGCCGGCCGGATAATCGAGCGCGCCGGCACTGTTGACTTCGTTGCCGACCTCGATCGCCACGACACAGGATCCGAACCGCGTCAGCAGCGCGGCGATATAATTCGCATAGGCGGTCCGGCCCGCCGCGGACGACACCATCCGCCCGCCGTCGTAGAGCGCGTTCTTGGGCGTGATCGTGAGCGTCAGCGCACCGCCGCGTCCGCAAAATGTGGCGAGCGTCTGAACCGGGGTACCGGAAAAGTCGTACACGCCCGCCGTCCGCTCGACACTGGCCCAGTTGACCGTATCGCGCACGGATTTGGTCGCGAGCGGTGTCGTGAGATCGAGCCATGCCGGGCTCCATCCCTGGCTGAAATGAGTCTGCACGCCGAACGCGAACCCGGTCTCGCTCGGCAAAGCGCTCGTCGCCGCAGTGCCGGTCGTCACGCCCGGGGCCTGCTGGCCACTCGCCGGTTGAGACGCCGTCGCGGATGTCGAGACGACCGTGATCGCCGGGTCGGACACAGATGCGCCGCTCGCGCCGATCGCAAATGCCGTGACCCCGTACAACAACGTCGCCGCTGCCAGACCGGCCGCTAGTTTCGCCTGCATTCGAACGCCCCCCGCGCCAAACATGCCCGTCGCCCTCACGACGAATCGCTGCACTTTTCCTACCCCACTTGTAGAACAGATGAGTCTAAAATGGATGAAGTCGGCATTTTTTGGATTGAATATCGTGTTCGAGCAGCATTTCGGACGAATATCACTGCCAAACTACTGGCAAACAGCAGTTTTGCCGATCTAAGTACTGATATCTCGGGATCGCTGGTCAGAGCCAGCCAACGACCAGTCCGAGCAGCACCCAGGCACCGACCCCGCACCCGACCATGACGAAGGCGCGCACGGGTCGCGGCCAGGGTGTGATGTCGGGCATGGACTCAGCCACGGGTGCGTCATGCACCGCCGGGTCCTTTTCGAACATCGCGTGGACGATCGTCTGGCCGGAAAATGCCTTTGCGAACGTCTCTGCCGGAATGGGCACCGCGAAGACACATCCATAGCCGCCAGGTGCGAGACGGACGACATCTGCCTCGACGGTAGCACCGCCGCCGCTGAGCGCGAGACGCAGGCGCGTCCCCACAGTCATCGGGATCGAGGACCGCAGACGGCACCCTGTCGTCGAGAAATCCTCGACGATCACGTCATGCGCGACACCCGGCATGAGCCGTAATGTGCTGTCGGCGGAGACGACGCGCCGTGTGGCACGGCTTTCGCGCATCGTCAGCGCATCGATGGGCATGATCTGCATGGTTGCGGTGAGTGACATCGGTCCTCCAGGTTAAGGGCCGTATAAGTCGCGGCTCTTAACACAAGATTATCAGCGCAGTCCGGCATCATCATTTTTGCAGTTAACCCCCTAACAAATGCCATTATACAGATGCTTAGCAAATCAACATTTGTTTTCTTAAACAATAACCTCAGAGATTAACGCTGAAACGTCCAATAATGACCCGCGTCATTGCTGATCATTGCACACTGCCTTAGGCGGAAAGACTATATGGTGTGCCGATGACAGATACCCCAAGCTCCCCGATCGACGCGCATCGGCATGACATCGCCAGCATCGATCCGACGGCCTATGGCGCCGCCTCGGGGATCGCGCTGCGCATCACGACGGTACGGGCATGACCTTGTGAATTGGCAGGAAGCACGGGCCTTCGTCATCGCATTCTGCCTGTTCAAGCCGCGCGCGTCGCTCGCGACGGGCCTGCTCGTCGCGATTGCCGGCCTGGTCGAGGCGCTTGGCCTCGTCCTCATCATTCCACTTCTCCAGATTGCCGGGGGGACGGGCGCTCGCGGACACTGGTCCACACTGCTCGCCCGGCTGCATCTCGACAGCCGCCCGGAGCAGATCACGCTCGTGCTCTCGGCCTTTGCCGTGCTCATGCTCGTGCGCGCCGCGCTGATCTCGATCCGGCAGAGCGCGGTCATCCGGCTGGAGCTGGAATTCCTGTCCTCGCTGCAGATCAGGCTGATCGAACGCCTGGGGGCAGCACCCTGGAGTGCGATCGTCGGGCTGCGGCATGCCCGGGTCAATCGTATCCTCGGAAGCGACATCCAGCGGCTCGGCCAAGCTGCGATCGGGCTCGTCCAGTCCATCGTGGCGGCGATCACATTGACGGTGCAGCTGACCATCTCGATGCTGCTCAGCCCGCTGCTCACGCTGCTCGCGGTCCTGTTCGTCGCGACGGGCGCGCTGCTCAGTGCCCCCTTGTTCCGCGCCGCCAGACAGGTCGGCGACAGCGTGACCGATGCCAATCTGATGATGGTGAACGAAGTCGGCCAGTTTCTCGGGGCCCTCAAGCTCGCGATGAGCCAGAACCTGGCCCCCCGGTTCGTCGCCGATTTTTCGAACGCCATGACCGACTCGGTCCAGGCCGAGCTGACCTTCGTCGCGCGGGAAAACCGATCGCGGCTCCGCATGACGGTGGCGGGCATCGTGATGGCGGGCGGGATCGCCGGGATCGGACTGGGCGTGGTCGCAGTCCCCGTCCCGACGCTGGTCGCGCTGCTGCTGATCCTGTCGCGGATGGCCGGACCAGCGCAGGCGCTGCAGACCCAGGCGCTCGAGGTCGTTCGCGCGCTGCCGGCCTATGCGCAGATTCGCGAGCTGGAGGCCGAACTCGCCAGCGATCGCGGTCTTGCGACCGACGCGATCCTGCCGGCGCTGGAGGTCCTGTCGTTCGACCGGGTCGGCTATCGTCACCCGCGCGGGGCCGACGGCGCGGGTTCCGGCGTCGACGCGCTCGATCTGGAACTCCGGCGCGGCGAGTTTCTGGGCGTGGCGGGGCGATCGGGCGCGGGCAAGACCAGTTTCGCGGACCTGCTCGTCGGCCTCTACCACCCGCAGGCTGGGCGCATCCTGCTCAACGGCACCCCCGTCACGCTGGCGAACCACAGCGCCTGGCGCGACCGGCTCGCCTATGTCGCGCAGGATCCGTTCATGCGCCATGCGAGCATTCGCGAGAACCTGCTCTGGTCCAACCCGGGCGCGAGCGATGCGGCGATCGCACGGGCGCTATGGATCGCCGACGCGGACGACCTGCTCGCACGACTGCCCGAGGGGCTCGCCACCTGGGTCGGCGAACGCGGCAGCCTGATCTCCGGGGGCGAACGCCAGCGGCTAGCACTCGCCCGCGCGGTGTTGCGCGATCCGCAATTGCTGATCCTCGACGAGGCCACCAACGCGATCGACATCGATGGTGAACAGATCATTCTTCACCGGCTGCGCGAGGCGTGTCCCGACACGACCATCCTGATGATCGCGCACCGGCTCGAAAGCCTACGCCGGTGTGACCGGATCCTCCTGTTCGATGCCGGGCGCGTCGTTGCACAGGGATCGTTCGAAACGATGCGATCGCGGCTGGTCGCGGTCGAGCGCGACGATGCGACCGCCGCGGCGCCGCACGCCGGACAGACGCAGGGGGCATCGTGAATTTCTATCGCGCGTTCGGACTGGTGTTTCGCTCGGACATCCCGCTCGGGTCGCTTGCCGCGAACCGCATCGCGGCACAGCAGCCCGATGTCGATATCCGACGCGGCACCCCGGCACGCCCCGATCCGGGGGTCGCCGTCGACGATATGCGGGTCGAGATCAACGCCGACTCGTTGCGCTTGTCCGTGCCCGAGTGCGGCTGGTTCGACGTGACGGGGGGTGCGCGCATCATCTACGAGGCGCGGGCCGGCATCCCGGCGGAACACATGCCACCCTATCTCCTGGGGACCGCGCTGGGGGCACTGCTCCATCAGCGCGCGCTGCTGCCGCTGCATTGCAACGCGATCGTCCATGACGGCAGGGCCTATCTGTTCTGCGGGGATTCCGGCGCAGGCAAGTCGACGCTGGCCGCGGTGTTCGAAGCGCGCGGCTATCCCCTCCTCACCGACGATCTGTGTGCGATCGCAGCGGATGCGGAGGGCCGGTTTTCGGCCACCCCGGGAATCCCACGGCTCAAGCTCTGGATCGAATCGCTCACGGCACTCGGCCGGGAAGGCGCGGAGGTCACCCGCATTCCCTGGTATGAGGACAAGTTCGAGGTCGCGATGTCGCGCGCCGCCGAGGATCGCCGCTATCCCGTCGCCGCCATCTATCATCTGCGTCAGGCCGACGAGGATGCGCCGCCGGGCATCCACCGTCTGCAGGGGCTCGAGGCTGCCAATGCGGTGACGGCAAACATCTATCGCCGCCGCATCGCCGACCTCCTTGGCCGCGCGCCGGGCTATCTGGCCGAATCGATGGCGCTGATCCGTAGCGTTCCCCTTTTCCGATTCAATCGACGATGGGGGCTGCAGAACGTCATCGAAGATGCCGCCCTTGCCGAAGCCCATCTACTCGGCGTGAAGATGACCCAATAAGGGACGCAATGCTGCCATTGTAAGCAAAACGGTTGCGATGATTCCGATGATCTGTGCGACGACCGGGCAACAAGAAGTATTAGCTTAAACCGCATTGAAACACGATCTTTGGGAATTAGTCATGACACAGCATCGCAAGACATGGCAGCGTCCAGTACTTGTTCGCATGGATGCCGCCGATGCCGAGAGCGCATCACTGATGTATAATCGGGACTATTATCACCGCCAGATGGGCCCGTCTTGATTCCACAGTCCCGGTGGGTCGACGAAGCGCACCGGGGCGCGTTGACCTCGGGAACCCAGTCACGATCATAGCGGTGCCGCGCCCTTGAATGTGCGGTCCCCCGGCTCCGAACCACGCTGAACTCGCGCTCCGGTTCGATAATGACGATGCATGATTTCGCCGTCTTTCACCGCCGCTCGATCACGTCACCGTGATTCTTCAAGCAAATCCGGTTGGTTGACGGGTAACAAGTCGCCACGATCATACATACGAGCCGCGAATTCATAAATGGTAAGGAAAACTATTCACGCCTTTTGGGCCGTTTATGCAATTATTGCGAAAGCCGGAAGCTGATCGACATGCCGCCGATACAGCAAATGCTACAAGGGGTATCGATATGGTCAAGACTCGCAAGACATGGCAGCGCCCTGCACTTGTTCGCATGGACGCAGCAGATGCCGAGAATGCTGGACAGCCCTATAACCGCGACCAGTTTCGTCGTCAGATGGGCCCATCCTGATCTTCAGTCCTGAACAGGCACGGGAAATCGCGCGGCGGTAATGCCGCGCGATTTTTTGTTGGGCATCGATCGGCCCGCCAGGCGCGCCGCCTCCGCGGACGGCCTGCGAAACGCTTCAAGAAGCATGGGAATTCTGTTTGGCTCGTGCAGATTTGGATACGCCGGTCCGCCGCAGCACATCGGCGGCAACGGCGGAGATTGACGGGCAACTGGTCGCGCTCGATATCAATAAGGGCGTTTGCTACGGCCTCAACGAGGTCGGTACGCGCATCTGGGGCCTGATCGATGCCCCCATGTCCGCGCGAGCGATCAGCGCGATTCTCGTGGACGAATATGACGTCGACCAGGCGACCGCCGAGGAGCAGACGCTCGATCTGATCCTCGAACTGCTCGCGGCGGAGTTGGCGATATCCGCCTGATCCGCGGAGGCACGCGCATCGATCGGGAGCGCATGGCGTGACAGCGATCTATGGCCTGACGCACTGGTCCGACCGGGACGTCGATGCCGATGCCGACCGCATGGGTACGGTGCTGGCCCGCTATGGCCGCGACGCGCACGAAATCTGGCGGGGGGGGACGATCGCGCTGGGCGCGCGTCACACCTTCCTGCTCGACGAGGACCGGTTCGTCGCCCCGATCCATGCCCGCGACCGCCGCTATGCAGTGGTCGCGGACGTGCATCTTACCGAGCGTGCGGAGCTGGAACGCGAACTCGGCCATTCGGGCGGGTCGGCAGCGGCACTGTCCGATGCGATGCTGGTCGCCGATGCGCTCGAACATTGGGGCGAGGGCGCGTTCGACCGCCTCTATGGCTGGTTCGCGATCGCCGCCTGGGACACGCAGGACCAGCGGCTGCTGCTCGCGCGCGACTTCATCGGCAAACGCCCGCTTTATTATCTGCGCGCCGAGGACGGCACGCTCGCCTTTGCCTCGATGCCCGACGCGCTGCACGCGCTCGGCATCGTCCCACGCGCGGCGGACGAGGACCAATATCTACGCCTGTTCCGCCGCGCGCCGCTTTCGCCGGATCGCACGCCGATGGCCGGTATCTCGCGCATCATGCCGGGATATTATGGCGTATTCACCGCACAAGGGGCGACGACGCACGCCTATTGGAAACCTGATCTGACGCCGTTGCGACGCCAGACGCAGCGCGACTATGAGACCCAGATGCTCACCCGGCTCGACGCCGCGGTCACGGCGACGCTGCGCGGCGCGGGCGACGAGATCGCCGCGCATCTCTCGGGCGGGTTCGATTCGACGACGGTCGTCGTGACGGCGGCGCGGCTTCTCGCGGATACGCCGAAGCGGATTGTCGCCTATACCGCGGCCCCGCATCACACGCCGCAGACCTACCAGACGCATCATTTCTCCGACGAAAGCGCGCTCGCTGCCGAAACCGCGGCGATGTATCCCAATGTCGAACATGTCGTGATCCGCAGCGATGCTCCGACGCTCGCGGCGCTCGACCGCACCGTCGATCTCTATCCCGAGCCGATCCCCAATCTGTGCAACATGGTGTGGGTCGACGCGATCAACGCAGCGGTGCAGCGCCGCGGCATCCGGGTCCTGCTCGAGGGCACGATGGGCAATCTTTCGATCAGCGCATCGGGCGTCGCGGCGCTGCCGTCGCTGGCGCGACGCGGACGGTTGCTCGCCTGGGCGCGGCTCGGCCGGGGGCTGGTCCGGTCGGGGTGGATGCGCTGGCCGGGCGTCGGCTGGAACACGATCGGCCCGTTGTTGCCCGTATCGCTGTGGAAACGGGTGATGCGCGCCCGGGGCATCGTGATGCCGTCGGTCGCCACCGCCATCCCGCTGCTCCCTGAGACGCTCGCCCGGGTCGAGGCGCGCATCGCCGCGGAGAACCCGACGATCGACCCGGCGCATGCGGCGGACCTGTCCGACGCGATGCGGTACGGCACCGATCCTGTCGGCGCCAATCTGCGCATGGTGGCCGGCAATGAGGACGGCAGTTTTTTCAAGGCAATGCTGGCGGAGTTCAGGATCGACGTCCGCGATCCGCTTGCCGACCGACGCCTCGTCGAATGGGCGCTGCGCGTGCCGGTCGAACGCTGGGCCTGGGGCGGCGAGCCCCGCGCGATCCTGCGCGGGGCCATGCGGGGCAAGGCACCGCCGAGCGTGCTCGATACCCGGCTGCGCGGCTATCAGGGCGCCGACTGGCCCGTCGCGCTCGTCGCCTCGCGCGACCGGCTGCGCGACGAGATCGACCGGATGAAGATGTTCGATCAGACCGCCGGGACGATGGATGTCGACCGGCTCCAGAAGCTGGTCGACGACATGCCGCCCGCCGATTCACCGCTTTGGACGGATATCGCCTATGAGATCGCCTATCGCGAGAATCTGCTGCACGCCGTCGCACTGGCCAGCCACATGCGTCGGACCGCCGGGAGCAATTATTGATGACCGCGGACGATCGTCTCGATCCGGGTATTCAGCGGCTGATCGCGGCTGTCGACGGCCGGCCCGATGCGATGGTCGCGCTGGCCCTGACTCTCCTGCTGCCCCGCGGCCTGACGCAAACCGCGCGACGGTTGTGCGACGCTGCGGTGGCGCTCGCCCCCGATGATCGCGAGATCGCAGCACAGGCGCGCCGGATTCGATCGGCCGGGGTCGGCAAATGGTATTTCACGATGGTGCAGGACGATGATCGCCACGCGCTCTATGCCGAGGCGCTGCGCAGCGTGATGCCGGCCGACGCGACGCTGCTCGATATCGGCGCCGGGACCGGCCTCTTCGCGATGATCGCGGCCCGGGCCGGTGCCGCGCGCGTCATCGCCTGCGAGCGGGATTCCGTGGTTGCAGCGGCCGCATCCGCGGTCGTCGCCAAAAACGGCTATGCGGACCGCGTGACGATCGTCCCGAAGGACGCGCGCGATCTGCAGATCGGGGTCGATCTGGCCGCGCCCGCCAATGTACTGCTGTGGGATAATCTCGCGAACAACCTGATCGGTGCGGGTGGACTGAGGACGGTCGAGGATGCGCGCGCGCGCCTGCTTACGCCGGACGCGGTGATCATGCCGTACCGGGCCGAGATCATGGTCGGGCTCGCCACCCATCGCCGCCCCGCCGATTATGCGATGGGCATCGTCGACGGCTTCGACATGACCCCGTTCAACCAGCTCGCGGTCAGCCATGATACGCCGGACCGGGGGGCGATCGACCTTCGCTCGAATGGCGTCGCGATCTTCGACATGGACTTTACCGGCCCGCCGATCCCCGCGGCGCGCAACGCCGTCACGGTCCACGCGACCGCAGGTCGGGTGCACGGGATCGTCCAGTGGATCCGCTTCCATCTGACCGAGGGGATCGTCTACGACACGATCGATCCCGGCGTGCGGGCGTTCGAAACCGAGGTGACGCCGGTCGAGCCGTTCGACGTCACGGACGGGCAGGCGGTGGTGATATGCGGCCGGCACGACCGCGACGTGCCATGGTTCTGGCTGGAGGCATGATCGTGCCACGCCGCCAGGATGGATTCTGGACCAAGTTCGGCCGCTTTTCGTGGGAGGAGCGGTTCGCCCTCGCCGAGGCGACCATCCTGCTGACGGTCTCCGCACCGCTGATCCGCCACGCGGCGCTGCCCCGGCTCGGCCGGATCGCCTCACGCCCGCTGCCCCGCCCGCTCCCGCCCGGGCCA
>NZ_JPJC01000067.1:0-8951 GCF_000733135.1 Sphingomonas sp. FUKUSWIS1 | reverse complement strand
CCGGCGACGCGCGGCGGGGCGAGCCAGTCGGCCAGCGTCAGGCCGGTATGGTCGATCGCCTTGACGATCACCCAGCCCGCGGCGCGCGCATCGCTCAGCGCGTCGTGGTGACGATGCTCGATCCCGAGATAGCGCGCGAGCTGCCCGAGCTTGTGGTTCGCCAGATCGGGCCAGGCACGCTTGGCAACGCGCACGCTGTCGAGCCAGGTCGTCTCGATCGCCGGGCGATCGTGCACGCGGCACGCGGCGGCGAGCGCCCCCTTGTCGAAATAGGAATGCGCGACCGTGGTCCGCCCCGACAGATGCGCGGTGACCGTCGCATGGATGTCGGCAAAGCTCGGCTGGCCGACGACATGATGCGCGGCGATGCCGTGGATCCGCGTGTTGAACGCGTGAAATTCGTCGCGCGGATCGACCAGCGTCTCATAGGCGAATACCTCGGCACCGTTCCGGAAGCCGACGATCCCGACCTGACAGATGCTGCTGACGCGCGCACAGGCTGTCTCGACGTCGATCACGACGAAATCGGGCGCGGTCTCGTCGAGGTCATGGGCCAGCGGTTGCAGCGCGGTCGTCGTCAGCATGGCGTCACCCCTAGCGCCGACTCAGGCGGCACGCGATCCCCCAACACCCTCCGCATCAGCGAAGCTGGCTGTCCTTGCTGCCGCGGCGGTTGAACAGCGATGCCGCGGGGCGATCGCGACCGCTCTGGCAGGCGATGCATGTCCGCACGCCCGGCACGGCCTGGCGTCGGCCCTCCGGAATGTCGTCGCCGCAGGCGATGCACTGTTCCTCGCTCTCGCCGACGGGCATCCGCGCGCGTGCTGCCATCACCGCATCCATCACGGTATCGTCGATCTGATCCTGCACCGCGCCATCGCGCGTCCAGCCGCCTGCCATGCTTCGTCTCCGTTCGTGCCCCGATCGTGTCAGGTGCCTGACCTATATGGGAAAGCATCGTCGGCATTGCACGTCGCCGGGTCCGGCGGCGGTGCCAGCTAGCGTCCTGCGCTGTCCGGATCGCCCAGCGCGCGGCGCAACGCGGTGACCTCGGCGTTGAGCGCGCGCAGCCGGTCGGGCGTCATCCCGCTGCGGTCGACGATCATCGGCCCGAGGCACCCCGTACCCGCCCAGCAGGTCCGGCCCGCCGGGGTCAACCGGACATGCATCTGCCGCTCGTCCGCCGGGTTGCGCAGGCGCGTGACCAGCCCCGCCGCCTCGAGCCGTTTGGCCAGCGGCGTGATCGTGCTGGGCTCGAGCGCGAGCCGTTCGGCGATCGCGCCGATCGTCCGGCCATCCTCCGCCTCGTGCAGCGTCTGGAGCACGAGGAACTGCGGATAGGTGATGCCGAGCTGGTCGAGCATCGGCTTGTACGCGCGGTTGATCGCGATCGTCGCGGCGTAGAGCGAAAAGCAGAGCTGCTCGTCGAGCGGGAGCGGCGGGGGGACGGTATCGGACGATGGCGGCTGATCGGGCACGATAGGGGCTCCTGGCTGAGCCGGAGACCTACCATGCCGATGTTTATCGTGGCAAACGACGCGGCGGACCGAAGCCCGCCGCGTCGCTTCATGCCGCGATCAGTCCTTCGCGCTGCCGGGTTCGGCCATCTTGCGATGCTGCTCGGCCAGGACGGAGCCGGGCACGACATTGGCGATGACGCCCTGCAGCTTGGTCATCCAGCCCGAGAATACCGAGCCCTTGCCCGCCATCAGCGCGTCCCAGCCGTCGCGCGCGACATCGCTGGGCGAACGCTTGTTGGGATCGGTGCCGACATCGGTGTCGTTCATGTCGGCGCGGTCGAAGAATTCGGTGTCGACCGGCCCCGGCATCAGCGTGGTCAGCGTGACGCCGTCCGCGTCCTTGATCTCGTTGCGGAGCGCTTCGGTGAAGCTGTCGATGAACGCCTTCGACCCGTTATACACCGCCTGGAACGCGCCGGGGATATAGCCCGCGACCGACCCGGTCACGAGCAGCTTGCCGTCGTTGCGCGCGACCATCGCGGGCAGCACCTTCTGTACCAGATACAGCGTGCCCGTGATGTTGGTGTCGATCACCGCGCGCCAGTCGGCGACGCTCTGGTCGAGGAAACCGTGTCCCAGTCCGCGGCCGGCATTCGCGCACAATATGTCGATCTGGCGCCCGTTGGTCGCGGCGAGCAGCGCGTCGACGCCGTCGGTGGTCGACAGGTCGGCCTCGAGCGCCGTTACCGTGGTCCCGAACTGGCGGAAGTCGGCCGCCGCCGCCTCGATCAGCGCCTCGTCCGCGACGACGAGGATGTCATAGCCGTCCTGCGCCGCGATCGTCGCGAGCTCGAAGCCGATGCCCGTCGAGGCGCCGGTGATGACGGCGAATTTGCCGTGTGGTGATGCTGTAGCCATGGGTCGATATCCTCTCAGTTGAAGCCGGGCTTGAGCACGACCTTGGTCACTTCGTTCTGATCGTCGTGGAACATCTTGTAGCCCTGCGGCGCCTCCTCGAGATCCATGCGGTGCGAGATGAGGAAGGTCGTGTCGATCTTCTCCTCGAGGATCGCGTTGAGCAGCGCGGGCATGTAATGCTGGACGTGCGTCTGGCCGGTCTTGAGCGTCAGCCCCTTCTCCATGAACGCGCCGAGCGGGAACTTGTCGACGAGCCCGCCATAGACCGCGGGCATCGAGACTCGGCCGCCCTTGCGACACGCGATGATCGCCTGGCGGATCGCGTGTGTGCGATCGGTGCCGAGGAAGGTCGACTTCTTGATCTGGTCGATGACGTTGTCGACGAAGAAGCCGTGCGCCTCCAGCCCGACGCTGTCGATCACCGCATCGGGACCGATCCCGCCGGTCATAGCCATCAGCGCCTCATAGACCGCGCTTTCCTCGAAATTGATCGTCTCCGCGCCGAACCGCTTGGCGAGCGCGAGGCGCTTGGGGAAATGGTCGATCGCGATGACACGCTCGGCGCCCATCAGGAACGCCGACTGAACCGCGAACAGCCCCACCGGGCCGCAGCCCCAGACCGCGACCGTGTCGCCGGGCTCGATCTGCGCATTCTCCGCCGCCTGCCAGCCGGTCGGCAGGATGTCGGACAGGAACAGCACCTTGTCGTCCTCGATCCCGTCGGGGATGACGATCGGGCCGACGTCGCTGAACGGCACGCGGACATATTCCGCCTGGCCGCCCGCATAGCCGCCGGTCATGTGGCTATAGCCGAACAGCCCGCTCATCGGCTGGCCGTACAGCTCCTGCGCGATGTCCTGATTGTCCGCGGGCAGGCCGTTGTCGCAGGCGGAATATTGATGCTTGCCGCAGTGATAGCAGCTGCCGCACGCGATCGTGAACGGCACGACGACGCGCTGGCCCTTCTTCAGCGTCGACTTGGGACCGGTCTCGACGACCTCGCCCATGAATTCGTGGCCGAGAATGTCGCCCGCCTGCATCGTCGGGATATAGCCGTCATAGAGATGCAGGTCGGAGCCGCAGATCGCGGTCGACGTCACCTTGATGATGCAGTCGCGCGGGTTGAGGATCTCGGGGTCGTCGACCGTGTCGACGCGGACGTCGTGGCGGCCATGCCATGCCAATGCGCGCATCAGGCGAACTCCTCGTCATGCTGTTTGCGGGTGAAGGCGGCGGTCGCGATCTCGCCCGTCTCCATCAGTTGCTTGAACCGGCGCAGGTCGCGGCGCGCCTGGATCGCGGGTTCGCGCTGGAACATCTTGGCGACGATCTTGCCGACGATGCCGGCGGGCGGATCATAGACGATCGTCGCGGTGACGACGGTGCCGCGTGCGCCGGCATCGCGGAACTCGACCCGGCCGCTGTTGGCGACATCGGCGCCCGGTTCGGACGTCCAGGCAATCACCCGGTCGGGCGTCTCGTCGGTCACGACCGCGTCCCATTCGACCGTGCGGCCGGCGGGCGCCTTGACCACCCAGTGCGACCGCGTGGCGTCGATCGGGGTGATCGACACGACGTTTTCCATGAAGCGCGGCAGGTTGGTGAAGTCGCGGAAATAGGCGAACAGCTCGGCTGCCGGGCGGTTGATCGTCACCGTGCGGCCGACGATGCTGTCCCCGGTCGTGGTCGGCAGGCCCTCGGCGGCGATCGGGTCGCCCTTCTTCCAGGTCGTCGGGGGCGCGTCGTCGGTATGGTCGGTAGGGGACTGCGACATGTCCGTTCTCCTGTCCAAAGATGCTGTCCCAACGCGTCAGTCTGGCGGGGAGCCGGTGGGCGCCGGGCGGTTCGTCGCAACACAGCGACGGCTCGTCGTCAGCCACCCGGGAAATTGATGTCGCTCAGTAGATTTCTCTCCGGCGGGGCGGCGGGGAACCCCGACGCATAAAAAACTACCGCCCGGTACAGAAGGTGGTTGACGTTCGGGTCGATCGGTTTGTATACCGCTCGGTATCGAAGGTTGCTCCGACGTCGGAACGACACTGTCACCACGACCGCACCCGCGCCGCCCCATGCCGTGCCGATGGACCCTCCATCGACGCAGGTCCGGTGCTGCCCGATCCGAAAGGGGATATTCATGGCCTATCTCGACCTCGACACGCATTTCGCCGCACCCTGTGGCACACGCAACACCGCGCGGGTTGCAGCCGCCGCGCCGGTAAATCCGGCCGCGAACCTCGCCGCGGATCTGGCCGCCGATCTGGTGGTCGATCTTTCTGGTGACGCCGCCGACGAGACGGCGGGGTTTTCCGCGCTCGAATGGAGCGTCATCGCGCTCGCCAAGCGCGACACGCTGCGCAGTCTTGCCAGCCCCGGTGCGGTGTCGCGCGCGATGGGCGGGCTGTTCGGGCTGGGCAGCCGGTCGCAGCTCGCCGATCCGCGGCTCGAGGCGCTGCGGCGGATGGCGGTCTATGCGTGGCGCCGCGGCTTCGCGCTGCCGATGACCGAGATCCGCGCGTTTCTTGCCGCGGGGTTCGTCGAGGCGCAGATGGAGACGCTCGTGGTCAGCGTGACCGGGATGCGCGTCGGCGCGACGACCCGCGCACAGCTCGACGGCTGATACCCCGCGCGAGACGGCTTGACGTCACAATGTGACAGATCCACGACAGTGCCAGAGCAGGGGGCAACGACCCCTTGCCGCACAGGAGAGGATCTATGAAAACGACGTCCGCCGTCGCGGCGCTGCTGGGCACGACCCTGGCGATCGCATCCCCCGCAGTGGCCCAGACCGCGAGTGGCGCGACCGCCGCCGCCGCGCCGGTCAACCGCATGGTCGTGTTCGGCGACAGCCTGGCCGATGGGGGCTATTATCTGACGCTCGACCCGCGGTTGCCGCGCGACGCGGGCAGCTTCACGACAAATCCCGATCCGGTGGCACCCGAAGTGGTCGCGGCGCGGCTCGGGCTGCCGCTGACCCCGGTCTATGGCCAGGGCGGGACCAATTATGCGGTCGGCGGCGCGCGCGTGACCGCAGCGAACGCGCTGTCGATCCCGATCACGACTCAGATCACCAACTTCCTCGGCGCGGGCGGCACGTTCGGGCCGCGCGACCTCGTCTATGTGCAGGGCGGCGGCAACGACTATTTCGCGTTCCTGGCCGGGGGCGGCGCGAACCCGGAGATCCTGACCACCGCCGCGACGCAGCTCGCCACGCAGGTCAGCCGGCTGCAGGCCGTAGGCGCGCAGCGGATCGTGACGCTCGCGGTGCAGACCGGCGGTGCGGCGGGGCTCGCCTTGTTCAACCGGACCTATGCCGCGGCGCTCGCGGCGGCGAACGTCAACGCGCTGTATTTCGATACCGACCGGTTGTTCAACGAACTCGTGACGAGCCCGGCGACCTATGGCTACACCAACATCACCGGGGTCGCCTGCACCGTGCCCTCGTCGCTCGCCTGTACCCGCGCAACCCTGGTCACGCCTAATGCGAACGAGACCTATATCCTCGCCGACAGCGTTCACCCCGCGGGCATCACGCAGCGGATCCAGGGGCAGGCGATCGCCAGCCTCGTCCAGGCGCCCGAGCAGATCGCCGGGCTCGGCTATGCCGCGCAGGCGATGTTCCGCGCGCAACGCGACCTGCTCGAAGGCCCCGAACGCGGCGGGTCGCAGCGTGACGGTCGTGCGCTGTCGGTGTTTGGCGGTGCGGCCTATCATTATTACGCGAGTGGCAATTCGGCGCAGCGCGTCGGCATCACCGAGCGGGGCTTCAGCGGGACGCTGGGTGCGGACCTCGCGATCGGCGCGGCCTCGGGCGTCGGGATCGCCGGCGCCTATTCGGACGGGACGGGCGATTTCCAGAACGGCGCGGGACGCTACAAGCCGCGCGCCTGGTCCGCGAGCGGCTATGCGCGCGGCGAGCTGGGGCCGGTCCGGCTGCTGGCGGACGGCAGCTATGGCGAGATCGACTATCGCCAGATCCAGCGCAGCGTGCAGCTCGGGCCGACGATCCGCACGCATGACGGCGAGACCGACGGCAATTACGTCGCGGGCCGGATCACGGGCGCGCTCGACCTGGTCCGCACCGGCGGTCTCGCCTTCGGGCCCGATCTGGCGGTGCAATATGACCGCGTCCGGCTGGCGGGCTATGCCGAGGCGGGCGGGCTGTCGACCGCGGCGGCGTTCGGTCGCCAGCAGATCGAGAGCCTGACCGGTCGGTTCGGCGCGGTCGTGCGGTCGCTGCCGGGCGAGCCGGTCCGCGTGTTCGTGCGGGCGGGCTATGAGCGCGAGTTCGACGACGATGCCCGCACGCTGACGATGACCCCGACCGGCGCGCCGATCCGCTTCACCAGCAGCGTCGAACGCGCCGATCGCAATTACATGAGCTATGCAATGGGGGTCGACGGACAGGTCGCCGGCGCATTGTCGCTGCGCGCGGGCGTCGCGGGCTATGCGCTGCGCGACGACCGCGACAGCGTGACCGCCTTCGCCGGGCTGTCTGCGGCGTTCTGAACGCGGGCGTGCCGGACCGGGGCGTCAGCGTCCCGATCCGGCCCGTGCGTCAGAACCCCTTCTTCAGCGACACGAACACCTGGCGCGGTGCACCGGCCAGCAGCGTCTGGTTGTCGCCGCTGGCGGTGAAGCCGTTCGAGCCGATCGTCGAGATATAGCCCTTGTCGGTCAGGTTGGTGACGCTGCCCTCGATCGACACGCCGTGAAGCGGACCGTCCCCCTCGAAGCGGTAGCCGATGCTGGCATCGACGAGCACGCGGCCCGGCACCGACTGGTCGTTCAGATAGGTGAAGTAGCGCTTGCTCATATAGTCCGCGCCGACGCGTGCGGTGACGCCCGACTGTTCGAACACGATCTCGCCCTTGACCATGTGCTCGGGGCTGTCGACCGCGGTCTTGCCGTCGGTCGCGACCAGCACGGCACCGCGCGCGTCGAGCACGTCGTCGGCATATTGCGAGTTGTTGTACGAATAGCTCGCGAACAGCGACAGCGGCGTGAACACGCGGTAGGTCAGCGCGACCTCCGCGCCATAGGTCCGGACGCTGCCGACATTGTTGAGCGTTGCCGGGTTGCCGATGATCCCTGCGCCATTGGCAAAGCCGAGCAGCCGGTTCGAGAAGTCGATATAATAGCCGACCGCCGAGGCCTGGACCGGGCCCTGGCGGAAGCGCAGCCCGCCTTCCGCGGTCTTCGACCGTTCGGGCTTCAGCCGGTCGCGGATCGCGTTGAACCCGGCCTGCGTGGTCGAGAACGGCCCGGTCGTCGCCGACGAGACATAGGCGCGGACGTTTTCCTTATAGTCCGCGAACAGCTCGGTGCCGGGCGCGAGCTTGAACAGCAGCCCGGCCTGGGGCTGGAACCAGTCCTTGGCGGAGATCCGCCCGACCGCGAGCGGCGAGGTCGTCGCGGGCAGCATGATCGCACGGTTGGTGACGGTGAAGCCCTTCCACCCGGCATTGAGCGTCAGTCGGTCGTCGGCGAGGCGGAGCGTGTCGCCGACATGATACTGGATCGTGTCGGTGGTGTATTTGCCGTCCCATTGCGTCGCATAGGGATTGTCCTGGAACTTCAGCACGTCGCGGTTCGGCGTCGCGGTATCGGTCATGCTGTAGAAGCGGCGCGCCTGGGTGAAGCTGTTGCTTTCATACCAGCCGCCGAGCTCGAGCGTGTTCGCGCCGGTTTCATAGGCGAGGTTGCTGAGTGCCCCGCCGCGCTTGATCGCATATTCGGTGGTGCGGAAGCCGAGCGGGCTGGCGGCGGCGATCGGCGTGCCATCGGCATTGGCGGCGCCGGCCGGGGTCGGCGAATAGGGCGTGATCCACGATCCCTGACCCTTGTTGTCGTGATAATAGCCGGTGGTCCTGAGCGTCAGGCCGGGGGTGAGGTTGGCGTCGAACGTGACCCCGCCCAGATAATCGCGACGGACGCCCGCGGCGTCGAAATAGACGTCGTCGACCGTGCCGATCCCGGCGGGAAACGCGGTGCCGACGCCCGCCCAGGGCTGTGCCGCGCCGGCCGCGGCTGCCGCCTGGTTCTGCGCGACCTTCGCGATCTGCAGCGCGAGCGGATAATTGTCGGCGATGTTGTCATTGCCCAGCCCGCGGCGGCGGATGATGTCGTAGCTCAGATCCTGGTAATCCTGCTCGCGCCGGTCGGAGAAGTTGAGGAACGCCGACAGGCTGCCGAGGCTGCCCAGATCCTTGACGATCTTGCCGTTCGCCTGGTGCTGGCGCTGGACGCCCGCGCCCTTCCACTTGTCGGTGGTGAGAAAGCCGTAGCTCAGATAGCCCTTCAGCCCGCCGCCGAGATCGCCGCTGTCGATCCGCGCGAAGCCGCGATAGGTGTCGTTCGAGCCATAGGTGCCGCCGCCGGTGACGTTCAGCGTGTCGCGCGGTCTGTCGCTGAAGAATTCGATCGTACCGCCGAGATTGCTGGTCGAGGCGGTGCCGAGCGCGCCCGCCCCCTGCGCCACGTCGGTCCGCGCGACGTTTTCCGAAATGATCGCGCGGCTGATGTGCAGGCCGTTGACGTTGCCATAGCTCATGTCGCCGAGCGGCACGCCGTCGA
>NZ_JPJC01000066.1:0-25650 GCF_000733135.1 Sphingomonas sp. FUKUSWIS1 | reverse complement strand
CGCCGCGGCGGAGGCTGCGGACACCGCCCAGGGTGCGGCGGCCGCCATCCCCGCGCCCGCCGTCGCCGTCAGCACGCGATCGATGAACGATCGCCGCGAGAGGTCGAAATCCTTGTCGGTCATGCCGCTTGCATCCTTGCTGTGTCGTCGGTCGGCGCCGCCGCCTTGGAAAGATCGTACAGGAACCGCCGCGCCGGCGCCGCGTCGAGCAGGCGTCGCGCGCGTGCCGCATCGGCGACGAGCAGCGCGGTGCTCATCGCCTCCGCTATGCCGCCGCTGCGATCGATCGCCACGGTACAGCGCGCCGCGGTCACGATCCCGCCATCGGTGGGGCGGATCATCGCCGCGCGCTCGGGCGCCTGCGTGCCGGCGCCGACCGTCGTCGAGATCGAGAGCGCCTCGTCGACCAGCTCGACCTCGACCAGCACCGCGTCAGTGCACGACGGATCGGGGATCGCGAACGGCCACCCGCCGCCCAGCGGATGCTCCCCGATCACCGCGATCGAGCTTTCACCCGCGGACAGGCACGCGCAGACGACGCCCGCCTTGCGCAGCGCGGCGCTCGCGCGGTCGAGTGCGAAGCCCTTGCCGAATCCGCCGAAATCGAGCGCGAGCGGCCGGGTCGCGGCGATCCGCGCGGTGCTGCGGTCGAACACGAGATCGCCCCAGCCCGCCCCGGCGAACCGCCGATCGGCGGCCGGATCGAACAGGCCTAGGGTCAGCGCATGCGCCTCGTCGATCGCGACCAGCGCGTCGATCAATACCGGATCGTCGATCGCGACGCCGTGCCCAGCGAGCAGTTCGTCGTTGAGCGCGGTCGTCGGCGACGGCCGGTGGATCGTCAGCGCGTCGTCGACGCTTTCGATCGCGCGCCGCGCCGCGACCATCACATCCGCAGACCCTGAACCGAAGACGTGAAGCTCGATCCGCGTCCCCATCGCGACGAAGCGCTCGACCCGCGCGGCGATACCCACGTCAGGCCTTGACCTCCCAGCCAGGTTCATAGGCGACCGACCACAGCTTCATCGCCTCGGCACTGCTCGGCCTGCCGGTCGCGGGATCGACGGTCAGCACGCTGTTGGTGCGATAGGCCATGTTGCCCAGATGGCAGAGCGTCGTGCTGATATGCCCCTCGGTGATCGGCGAGTTGAGCGTGGTGGCCTTGCCGCGGATCACATCGACGAAATTGTTCGCGTGATAGACGTCGAGCACCCCCTCGCCGACCGTGCCGGTCGTCTCCGACGTCGCCTTGGCCATTACCTGCCGGATCGACTTGCCCGCCAGATCATAGAGTTCGAACCCGTTGCGATCGACCACCGCCGACCCCTTTGTCCCGAGCAGCAGCACGCCGCGGCCGCGGCCATAAGTCTGCATCGCGTTGCAGCTCTGCCCGTTCCAGCGGATCACGCGGTCCTTGTCGTAATTCAGGTCGAGCGACAGCGAGTCGTACATCTCCCAGTCGTCGCCCGCGTGGAAGCGCTTGGCCCCCTTCGCCTCGACCTTCGTCGGATAGGTCAGGCCCATCAGCCAGCGCGCGATATCGAGTTCGTGCATTGCGTTGTTGCACAGCTCGCCCGTTCCATATTGCCAGAACCAGTGCCAGTTATACGGCACCAGGTTCGACCGGTACGCCGCACGCGGGCGCGGGCCCTGCCACATGTCCCAGTCGAGCGTCGCGGGCGGTGCGACCTGCTGCCCCTTGCCGATCGATCCGCGATTATTGGCGTACCAGGTCTGCGCCTCGTACACGTCGCCCAGCTCGCCCGCCTGGACCAGCGCGAGCAGCTGCCGCGTCTCGGGGCTCGACCGCTGCTGGTTGCCGACCTGCAGCTGGCGCCCGGTGTTCTTCTGCGCGGCGATCATCGCCTCGCCCTCGGCGGGCGCGATGCCGATCGGCTTCTCGCAATAGACGTGATGGCCCGACTTCATCCCGTCGACCGCCAGCTTGGCGTGCCAGTGATCGGGCGTCGCGACGGTGATGATGTCGATCGCCTTGTTGTCGAGCAGCTTTCGATAATCGCCTTCGGTCCGCGGCGCGGCATGGCCCTTCGCGGCAAAGGCCGCCGCGCGCTTGGCCAGCACCGCCGAGTCGACGTCGCAGAAATGCGTGACCTCGACGTTCGGGACCTTGGTGAACGCGCTCATATGCGCCTGGCCGCGGCTGTTCACGCCGACGATCGCGACGCTGAGCCGGTCGTTCGCGCCCTTGATCCGTGCATAGCTGCGCGCGGTCATCGCCATGCCGAGCGTCGCGCCCGCGCCCTTTATCATCGTCCGACGGTCCATCGCTTGATCCCCCTTAGAGTGTACGCAGCTTGATCGACCGGAACTCGACCCGGTCGCCATGATCCTGCAGCAGGATCGGCCCCTGCACGGCGTCGCCGAACCCGGCGATCCCGGCATATTTGCTTTGTGCCACCAGCGCGCGGAACGCCGGCGACCCGCGGTCATATTCGACCATCTTGAAGCCGTTCAGCCAGTGCTCGACACGCGCGCCGCGCACCACGATCACCGCCCGGTTCCATTCGCCCGGCGGATTGATCCGCTTGCCCGGGCTTGCCGGGTCGGACAGGTTCTTCGCCGCGATCAGATCGTAGAGCGAGCCGAGCGTCCGGTTGCCGTCGCGACCCATCTTCGCATCGGGATGCCGCGCATCGTCGAGCAGCTGATATTCCAGCCCGAGCGCCTCGCCCTTGCGCTTCAGCAGGCCGGCATCGACGAAATACTTGATCCCGCTGTTCGCGCCGGGTGCCAGCTTGAAATCGACCGAGAGCTCGAAATCGCGATATTCGCGCGTCGTGACGATGTCGCCGCCGCCGCCGTCTACGCGCAGCACGCCCCCCGCCATCGTCCAGCCCGTCGTTGGAAACACTGTCCCCTTCGCGCCGCGCCAGCCGGCACCGGTCTTGCCGTCCCACAGCAGTTTCCAGCCTTCGCGCTGCTCCTCTGCGGACAGCTTATTGCTCAGCCAGCCCTGCTGCGGCAGCGCGGTCGCGGGCATCGCGTAGCGCGCCGGCGCATCGGTGATCACGCGGACGTTGCGGAACCGCACCTCGGGATGCCGCGCGGCGTCCGCGTCGGGGATCGCATGGACCTGGAACGCGATGAACCCGCGCGCATCGACATCGTCGACGGTATCGGTCGCGGGCACGCCGTTGATCCAGCTGCGCAACCGCGTGCCGATCGCCTCGACACGGTAGTGGTTCCAGTCGCCCGAGCGGAAGGTCTGCCGCGCGGGCGCGTTGCGGCCGAGCGTATACAGCCATTGCCGGCGCTGTTCGTCATACATGCCCGCGCTCCACGCACGTGCCGACGGATCGATCTCGACCTGATAGCCGTGCACGACGCCGCTGCGATAATCGGGCCGGCTCTGTCCGCGGATCATCATCCCCGAATTGAGCGCAGGGTCGGTCTTCGCATCGAACTCGACGATGAAGTCGCCATACTGCGCCTCGGACACGAGCCAGCTATTGGTCTTGCCGGGCTCGGCGCGCCCGATCAGCTCGCCATTCTCGAACGCGTAGGTCGCGTTGCCGCCGGTCGCGCGCCAGCCGGCCAGCCCCGCGCGCGGGGTCACGTCGCGCCACGGTGCTTTTGCCTGATCTGTGGAGGATTGAGACGCAGGGGCCGCGTCGACCGACGGCAGCAGCAGCAACGGTGCGGCCGCCAAGGTCAGAATTGCGAGTGCTCGAACCATTCGCCTCCCCTTTTCTCTTTTCTGCGAGCACGGGCTGGGCAGCCCTATCCGGACAGGTCCGGTCGTCTCGCATCGTTTCACCGCCGACATGTCGCTGCCGTACGTCTCTCCAAAACCGACCCTAATTTGTGGTCGGGCCACATGCAAACAGATTGTAAGGCATTTTATCGATGTTTCCGCTGGTTCGGGGCTTACCGGACTTGACGATCCCGGTGTCCGCGCGATGTAGGGGACGGCGCCGACGTTCAGGCTGCCGTCTATCGAACGAGGAATGCAATGCAGGACGCTGAAGGCGGCGGTAAACTCTACCGCAAGATCGTGCAGGCGATCATGACGGACATCGCGGACGGGGTATTCCAGGTCGGCGGTCGCCTGCCCGCCGAACGCGATCTGACGGAGCGGTTTCAGGTCAGTCGCCCGACGATCCGCGAGGCGATGATCGCACTCGAGATGAAGGGCATGGTCGAGGCCCGCAAGGGCTCGGGCGTGTTCGTGCTGGCATCGTCATCGAACGACTCGGAGCAGGAACTCGATATCGGCGCGTTCGAGATCACCGAGGCGCGTCGCCTGCTCGAAGGCGAAGTCGCCGCGGTCGCCGCGACCGAGATCACGGAGGAGCAGCTGGTCGAGCTACGCGGTCTGCTGGCGCAGATGGATCAGGACGACACGATCGCGGCAGAGGACGCGGATCGCCGGTTCCACATCGCGATCGCCGAGGCGACCGGCAATGCGGTGATCATCTCCGCGGTGGCCGACTTCTGGGACATGCGCTTCCGCTCGCCGCTCGCGCGCGAGGTCTTGGCGAAGGCGGGAAGCCTCGGCACGGAGAACCGCATGGCCGAGCACGGCCGGATCCTGACCGCGCTGGAGGCGCGCTCGCCGGTCGACGCGCGCAACGCGATGCGCGATCACCTTGCGCGTGTGATCGACCACCTGCTCGACGTCACCGAGACCGAAGCGGTCGAACGCGCGCGGGCCGCGACCGTCCAGCGCCGCCGTGCCCTGGCCCGTCGCTCGGTCTGACCCGCCCCCGCGTCTAGAGGTGCATGCTGTCAAATCGCGGCTACGGATGCGCCTCAAAATATTGGTCAAACTAATTGTCTGACCAAATGATTCCATATTGTCATATTTCTGTGGCCCTGATACCTGACGACCTACGCCGACCCTAGAAAACTGGGGCGGCAAAATGTCGGGCCGCGCCGACTCAGCGCGACCGGCCTATCGGGAGAGGGTCCTTGAGCCACAAGAGCTTCGATAAGCGCATGCTGCTTATCTCGACGAGCGTCATTGGTCTGTTGGTCGCCGCGCCGGCCATGGCCCAGCGAACCGCGGGCAGCCAGGTGCCGCAACCAGCCGACAGCCAGACGAGTTCACCCGATCCTGTCGACCCAACCCAGACGTCCGAGCCGGAAAACGCCGATATCGTCGTGACCGGGTTCCGCGCCTCGCTGAACAACGCACTGAACCAGAAGCGTAACGAGACCGCCGCGATCGACAGCATCGTCGCAGAGGATATCGGCAAGTTCCCCGACTCCAACCTCGCCGAGTCTATGCAGCGCATCCCCGGCGTCGCGCTCTCGCGCGGTGACGGCGGCGAGGGCCGCAATATCTCGGTCCGCGGCCTCGGCGCGCAGTTCACGCGCGTGCGCATCAACGGAATGGAAGGCGTGTCGCAGGTCAGCGGCACCGACATTCGCGGCGGCGTCGCGACCGGCCGTTCGTTCGACTTCGTGACCTTCCCGACCGAAATCTTCTCGGCACTGTCGGTCCGCAAGACGCTGTCGGCCGATGTCGAGGAAGGTTCGCTGGGTGCGACGGTCGACCTGCGCGCGCCCAAGCCGTTCGACCAGAAGAAGAGCTTCGTGCTCACCGGCACTGCGCGCGGTATCTACAACGACATCAGCAAGAAGGCCGATCCGCGCCTGTCCGCGCTGGTCTCCAAGCAGTTCGGCGACACGTTCGGCATCCTCGGCAGCATCGCCTATTCGAAGCGACATATCGCCGAATATGCCTATTCGGCCGCCGATGTCGTGCCGACCACGGTCTATGGCCAGGCGCAGCCTGCGGGCACCGCGAATGCCGGCGTGATCTTCCCCTTCTGCACCCCGGTCGGCTACAGCTTTCGCGGGGCCGCGACGAACAGTCCGACCGCCGGCTACGCCCAGCCGAACGGTACGCCGATCGGCGCGGACGCCAATAATTGCAGCACTGGAAATCCGCGCACGAGCACGGCGGCGGCCTATGATTATGTCATGAGCCGGACCGGGGTGAACGGTCGTCCGGGCGGCGGCGTCTATCTCCCCCGTCTGCCGCGACCCGCGAAAAGCGACCAGGAACAGCAGCGTCTCGCGGGCACGCTGACGCTGCAATGGAAGCCTGGCGACAATACCGACATCTCGCTCGACGGGCTGTATTCGCGGTTCAAGGTGGATCGGCTCGACACCTATTTCGATGCACGCTCGTTCGGGCGCGCGATCTCGAACAACGGCCAGCCGCTGACGTCGGTCCGCGAGATTGAGGTCGATGACAATGGGTCGCTGATCCACGGGCTGTTCGACGGCGTCGATCTGCGGTCGGAGATGCAGCAGGAGAAGTTCACCTCGACCTATCGCCAGGTCAATCTGAACCTCGACCACCGCTTCTCCGACACCGTCCGGGTCTATGGCCTGGCCGGCATCAACCAGTCGCGGCTCGACGTCGACCGCCTGCAGGTCGCGATCGATGCCAATGACACGCGCGACTTCTCGATCGACTTCCGCGACAATCCCGACATTCCGAAGATCGGCTACGGGATCGACACGACCAATCCCGCGCTCTTCCAATATGGCCCGCCGCTCGCCAACGGCGACCAGCGCGGCCAGCTGTCGAATTTCATCCGTCGCAACACGATCACGAGCAAGACCTTCGAACTCAACGGCGAATGGGAGGCCGCCCCCGACTTCACGCTGCAGGTCGGCGGTCAGTATCGCACCAACAAATATACCGCGCGGGAGCGGCAGCTTGCCACCAACACGCCGCTAGCGCTTCCGTCGGGCGTGACGCTGGCGAGCTTCACCACCGTGACGAGCGGCATCGGCGGAAATCTTGACGGGCTGTTGCAGGATTTCGTCTCGATCGATCCCGAGAAGTTCCGCGACGCGGTCGGGCTCGACAACTATGTCTATTGCAACCTCGAATGCGCCAAGGGCACGTTTGGCGGCGTCGATGAGAAATACGCCTCGGGCTATGCGATGGTGAAGTTCAACACCGCCAATTCGCTGCCCTTCGCGCTGCGCGGCGATGCGGGCGTCCGATACGTCCATACCAAGCTCGACACCTATGGTCCGATCACCTCGGCAGCGCCCGCGGGGTCGCTTTATCCCTCGCGGTTCGTGATATCGGAGATTGGCCGCAGCTATGACGACTGGCTGCCGTCGGCGAACCTCGCGCTCGACATCACGCCCGAGCTGATCGCGCGCGCCTCGGTCGCCCGCGTCATGTCACGGCCGTCTTATGGGCAGCTGATCCCTGCAGGCTCCGCGAACCTCGTGATCCAGACCGCAAGTTTCAGCAATCCGTTCCTCGAGCCGATCCGTGCCAACACGTTCGACGCGGCGCTCGAATGGTATTTCGCCAAGGGCTCGCTGATCTCGGTCGCGTATTTCTACAAGAATATCGAAAGCTATATTCAGACGACCAGCCAAGCGGTCGCGTTCCAGGATATCGGCCTGCCGCTGACGCTGCTCAACGGAACGCAGTTGCGCCCGACCGACGTGTTCACGGTGCAGCGCAGCAACAACACGGAAGGCGGACCGCTGCGCGGGTTCGAGGTCAACGTCCAGCTGCCCTTCACCTTCCTGCCCGGCGTGCTTCGCAATTTCGGCGCGCTCGGCAACTTCACGCGGGTCCGGTCGAACATCAACTACGTCATCTCGCCGACCCTGTCCCGGACCGCCCCGCTGGTCGGGCTGTCGCCCGAAACGGCAAGCGGGACGCTCTATTACGAAGACGACAAGTTCAGCATCCGCTCGACGGTCAACTATCGCGCGGCCTTCCTGACCGCCGTCCCCAGCGGCTCGGTCGACGCGGATTCGACCGCAAATGCGAGTTCGATCTTCGTCGACGCATCGGCCTCGTACAACCTCAACGAGCATATCAAGTTGATCGCCGAAGTATCGAACATCACTGACGAAACCAACCGCCTGACCGTGGACACGGTGCGTCAGGATCCGCTCTACACATCCTATTTCGGCCGTACCTACGCGCTCGCGGTCAATTTCCAGTTCTGAGGACTTCATGGTTCTGGTCGGTATCGGCGCGCCCCCCCCTGCCGATGTCGACCCGATCTCCGGGTGCGCTGCACGTCACGTGCGGCGCACCCGGTTCTTTCTTTGACGACGGTGCCGACGGCGCGCCGCATGGGTCCGGGCCTTCATCGTCACACACGCGCTGACCAGATATTTCAGGGACCGGACCTCATGATCGTGCCATCCATTCTTCTCGCGCTTGCAGCGTTGCAAACGACAGCGGCGCTCGCGGCGACCGCCGAGCATGTCGCGATCCAGGCCGCGGACATCGATCGCAGCGCGGCTTTCTACCACGAGGCCTTCGGCTTGCGGATCATCCCGACGCCGCTCAAAAACCGCCGCTGGCTCGATCTGGGCAACGGCCTTGCGCTCCACATCCTCGACGGCCGTACGACGCCGAAACCCTCGAACCGGAACGAGCATCTGGCGCTGCACGTCGACGATCTGGCCACCGTCATTGCCTGGCTCGACCAGCACGGACGCGTCTGGACCGATCTTGCGGGCACACCGCACACGATGCAGCTCCGGTTCGACGGCGTCCGCCAGATCTATGCGCAGGATCCCGACGGCTATTGGCTGGAGATCGGGGACGCACGCGGCACGGCGCCACGATGACGTAGCAGCCGATCTCGACCAAGGTTATCGAGCGGCAACTCTCTTGGCCGCCACCGCACCCGAGGGACGAGCACGCTGTTTGATCTTTTTAGATTTGCGCTGCACCCCGGCCCCTGAAAGACATCTGCACGACACATAAACTGGTGTACGCTGCCCCTCGGCGCGGTGCGCCACAGGAGAGATCGCCATGTCGTTCGTTGTCAACGGAAACGCCGTCCCGGAACCGGCGGATCCCCGTGTCTCGCTGCTCGATCACCTCCGGGAGACGCTCCACCTGACGGGCACCAAGAAGGGTTGCAACCAGGGCGCGTGCGGGGCCTGCACAGTGCTGGTCGATGGCGAGCGGATCCTGTCCTGCCTCGCGCTGGCGGTCCAGTATGACGGGCGTCAGATCACGACGATCGAAGGGCTGGCCGAGGCCGCGACGCTCCATCCGTTGCAGGCGGCGTTCATCGAGCATGACGGGTTCCAGTGCGGCTATTGCACGCCCGGGCAGATCTGTTCCGCGATCGGCATGGCCGCGGAGGCCCGCCGTGGCGTGCCAAGCCATGTCAGCGCCGACCTCGCCGCCGATGTCACCCTGACCCGCGACGAGATCCAGGAACGGATGAGCGGCAATCTTTGCCGTTGCGGCGCGCATAACGGCATCATCGATGCGATCCAGGCGACGATGGCGCCACAGGCGACAGCCGCGACGAGCGCGGAGATGGCGGCATGACTCCCTTCACCTACCTGCGCGCCGATACCGTGAACGATGCCGTACGACTGGGTGCGGGCGAGACCGCGGCCTTTCTCGGCGGCGGCACCAATATCGTCGACCTGATGCGTGAGACCGTCGCCCGCCACGAGACATTGGTCGACGTGACCCGCCTGTCCGCCGCGGTCACCGAGACGGCAGAGGGCGGACTGCTGATCGGCGCGGCCGCCACCAACACCGCGGTCGCCGAGCATCACGGCGTGCGGACGCGCTATCCCATGCTGTCGCGCGCGATCCTGGCGGGGGCGTCTGCGCAGATCCGCAACATGGCGACGGTCGGCGGCAACCTGCTGCAGCGTACGCGCTGTACCTATTTCTATGACACCGACGGCTCGCACTGCAACAAACGCGTGCCCGGCACGGGGTGCGACGCCCGCGAAGGGTTCAACCGCATCCACGCGATCCTGGGCGCATCCGATGCCTGCGTCGCGACGCATCCCTCCGACATGTGCGTCGCACTGACCGCGCTCGACGCTGTCGTGCATATCGAGGGACGCGACGGTGCGCGGACGCTTCCCTTTGGCGAGCTGCACCGCCTGCCCGGCGATCGGCCCGACCTCGACACAATGCTGGCGGCGGGCGAGCTGATCACGGCGATCGAACTGCCGCCGCTCGGCTTTGCGGCCCGATCGACCTATCGCAAGGTACGCGACCGGGCGAGCTATGCCTTCGCGCTGATCTCGGTCGCGGCGGCGCTCGAGATGGACGGCGACCGGATCGCCGACGTCCGGATCGCGTTCGGCGGCGTCGCGCACAAGCCATGGCGCGCGACCAAGGCGGAGGCCGCGCTGCGCGGCGAACTGGCCAGCGAGGCCGCCTTCCGGGCGGCTGCAGCCGCGGAGTTCGCCGACGCGCGGCCACTTCGCAACAATGCGTTCAAACCCGAACTGGCGACGCGAACGCTGGCCGCGGTGCTGGCCGAGCTGGCGAAGGGAGACGTGGCATGAGCATCATCGATAGCGCAAAGCAGGCGGCGCAGGGTCTGATGCAAGGCGCGATGGAGAAGCTCGTTCCGCTGGCACCCGACAGCTGGATCCCCGGCGGCCGGCCCGATCCGCTGATCGCGCACAAGCACGGGCTGATCGGCACGCCGGTATCGCGCCTCGACGGCGCGCTGAAGGTCAAGGGCGAGGCGGGTTTTGCAGCGGAATTCCGCTTCGACGACATGGCCTATGCGGCACTCGCCTATGCGACGATCCCGCGCGGTCGGATCACGGCGATCGACAGCGCGGCCGCGGAAGCCGCGCCGGGTGTCGTCTTGGTGATGACCCACCTCAACGCGCCACGGATGAACACGCCGGGCGTGTTCGGCTCGTCCCCGACCGCGGTGGGCCCCGCCGACCTGCCGATCCTGCAGGACGACCGCATCCACTGGAACGGGCAACCGATCGCCTGCGTCCTCGCCGAGACCCAGGAACAGGCCGATCATGCCGCGTCGCTGCTCGGCTTCACCTATGATGCGGAGCCGTCGACGACCAGTCTCGAAGGCGCGAAGGCGAACGGGCGCGAACCGGGCCTGTTCATGGGCCAACCGCTGCACAACCGGATCGGCGATGCCGACGCCGCGCTCGCCATCGCGCCGCATGTCGTCGATCAGATCTATCGCACCCCGCGCCACAACCATAATCCGATCGAACCGCATGCCGCGACGATCGCATGGATCGACGGCGCGCTGGTGATCCACGACGCAAGCCAGATGGTCACCGCCCAGGCGCAGACGATCGGCGAGGTCTTCGATCTCAAGCCCGACAAGGTCCGGTTGACCTCGCCCTATGTCGGCGGCGGTTTTGGCTGCAAGGGCTTGTGGGATCACCAGATCATCGGTGCCGCCGCGGCGAAGCTGGCAGGCCGTCCGGTGCGGATCACGCTGTCGCGCGAGGGTGTATACCGGGTCGTCGGCGGGCGATCGCTCACCGAGCAGCGGGTGGCGATCGGCGCGACCGCGGAGGGCCGCTTCGATGCGCTGGTCCATACCGGCCTGTCGATCATGACGCCACACAACAACATGCCCGAGCCGTTCATCCTCGGCACGCGTGCCGCCTATGCCTGCCCCAATATCAGCCTGCAGGTCGACATCGCGCGGATGAACATGCTGGCCAACACCTTCATGCGCGCGCCGGGCGAGGCGGTCGGCACCTTCGCGCTGGAATGCGCGGTCGACGAGCTGGCGGTCGATCTGGGCATGGACCCGGTCGCGCTGCGGATCCTGAACGAGCCGGACAAGGACCCGACGTCGGGCCTCGCCTTCTCGTCGCGCCATATCGTCGAGGCGTGGCGCAACGGTGCGGATCATTTCGGCTGGGCGGATCGCAGTGTCGAACCGGCCACGCGCCGCGATGGCGAATGGCAGATCGGCATGGGCTGCGCGACCGGAACCTATCCCTATTACCGGATGCCCGGCGCGCAGGCGCGCATCACCCTCACGCGGGACGGCGACGCCGTGCGCGCGTTGATCGAGGTCGCGGCGGCGGAAATGGGCATGGGCACCTCGACCACCACCGCGATCGTCGGCGCGGAGCGTCTCGGTCTGTCGCTCGAACAGGTCGAGGTCGGCTACGGCGACTCTTCGATCCCGGGCGCGATCATGGCGGGGGGATCGCAGCAGACCGCGGCGATCGGCGCGGCCGTCATCGCGGCGCATAACGCGCTGGTCGCCGAGCTGCTCAAACTCGCCGGCAACGACTCGCCCCTCGCGGGGCTGTCGGCGGATACGGTCGGCAGCGAGGATGCCGGGCTGGCGAAGATCGACGACCCGTCGCAGCGGGAAAGCTACGCCTCGATTCTGACGCGTGCGCAGCGCGACAGCGTCACCGTCACCGCAGCGGCGTCGCAACCGCTCGAACTGATGCACTGGTCGATGCACTCGCACAGCGCGATCTTCTGCGAGGTGAAGGTTAATGCGGTTACCGGCGAGACACGTGTCAGCCGGATTCTCGGATCGTTCGACTGCGGGCGCATCCTCAACCCCAAGACGGCAAAGAGCCAGTTCCGCGGCGGGATCATCATGGGGCTCGGCATGGCGCTGATGGAGGAAACGCAGTTCGACGAACGCAACGGCCGGGTCATGAACCCGAGCCTCGCCGAATATCATATCCCCGTGCACCTCGACGTCCCGGAGATCGACGTCATCTGGACCGATATCGCCGATCCCCACACACCGATGGGTGCGCACGGGATTGGCGAGATCGGCATCACCGGCGTCGCGGCGGCGGTCGCCAATGCGGTCTACAACGCCACCGGCAAGCGCGTCCGCGATCTGCCGATCACCCTCGACAAGCTGCTATAGGGTGGCCCTTCAGGGGAAGCGCGACACGCGCCGGTCGGGCAGTCGCCGACCGGCGCTGTGCTGCCCCCCCGCCGCGCTTCGAACCGTTTGCGGCACCGAACGCCCCCGTGCGAACAACGGCGCACCGGCGACGGGTGCATGGATCGCCCACGCCCGTGTCTCGCTACCGGATTCGGAACGTCGTCCCATTCTGCCGCGACGACGCCCCTCTTCGCCACCGCGCCGGGATCTAGCGGCTGCTCGCGCGTTACAGCTTGCTGCCCCCGCTTCTCCCAACTTTCACGGAAGTTCAGATCATGTCCGACCAAACCGACAGCCCCGTCCTTCAGCCCGTCACGATCGGCGATCTGCGACTGCAGAATCGTATCGTCATGGCGCCGCTGACGCGCAGCCGCTCGAGCGACGAGGGTGTCCCGCCCGACTTCGCCGCAGACTATTATGCGCAGCGTGCCGATGCCGGCCTCATCATCAGCGAAGCAACCAACATCTCGTCGCAGGCGCGCGGCTATGCGATGACGCCCGGCATCTGGTCGGACGCGCAGGTCGCCGCATGGACGCCGATCGTCGAGGCCGTCCACCGGCGTGGTGGGGCGATCTTCCTCCAGCTGTGGCACACCGGCCGCATCTCGCATCCCGATCTCCACGACGGTGCCCTCCCCGTCGCGCCGTCCGCGATCAAGGCGGAGGGCCAGGCCTTCACCAATGACGGCATGAAGAATTTCGTAACTCCGCGTGCACTGGAGACGGACGAGATCCCCGCGATCGTCGAGGATTACCGCCGCGCTGCCGAACAGGCGAAGGCCGCGGGGTTTGACGGCGTCGAGGTCCATGCCGCGAACAATTATCTGCTCGAACAGTTCATCCGCGACAGCACCAACCAGCGCACCGACGTCTATGGCGGCACGATCGAGAACCGCTTGCGCTTCCCGCTGGACGTGGTTCGCGCCGTGGTCGATGTCTGGGGTGCTAACCGCGTCGGGATCCGCATCTCGCCCGCGACGACCGAGCCGGGCAAGACCCCGCTCGACAGCCAGGTTGGGCGGACCTTCGACACGTTCGTCGATGCCCTGTCGGAGATCGGGCTGCTGTACATCCATGATATCGAAGGCGTGACCCAGCAGACGCGCGACGTGCCGGACGGCGTCGACTTCCAGGCGCTGCGCAAGCGCTTCTCGGGCGCGTACATCGCCAACAATCAGTATACGCTGGAGCTTGCCGAGAAGACGCTGGCAGAGGGCAATGCCGACCTGTTCAGCTTCGGTCGCCCCTTCCTCGCCAATCCCGATCTCGTCGACCGGCTGCGCACCGGCGCACCGCTGGCCGACGCGCCGAAGCAATATTGGTATGGCGGCGGCGCCGTCGGCTATTCGGACTGGCCCGGCATGAACGGGAAGATCGAACTCTCGTAATCCGGCAGAGCGTCTGAGTTGGCCGAGGGGACGCGGGGCCGGCATACATCGTGCCGCCCTCGTCCCCGATTAGCCACAGCAGCGCTTGTGTTTTTTCCCCGACCCGCAAGGGCACGGATCGTTGCGACCGACTTTCGATGCCGTCGTCGCCGATGCGTCGGGTGACGACGGGCCAGCGACGCTCACTTGCGCTGCGTACAGGCGCTGAACGGCTTCGGTCAGTTCGGCCGGCGCCCGGTCCTGAAGCGCGTTGATCTCCACGCTGTCGAGGTCGCTCTCATTGCCCGCGACCGCAATCAGCGTTGCCAGCTGCGACCACGGGGCCGCCCTTGCGGGGTCGTCGGCCAGCGCATCCCAGGCCTCGGGGCGCAGCGCGACCGCATCGGTCAGGCCGTCGATCCAATATTCCCACAGAACTTCACCGTCGCGCTCATCGACGTCGAAGATCGGTTGAAGCTTGCCGCGGGCAAGGTCGCGCGCGATCTCATCACGCCGTGCCGCCACCGCATCGGCGAACCATTGCACGTCAAGCGGATCCTCAAAGGGCGGCGTGCCGTCGGACTCGCTTCCCCAGATCACGGTCATCCACTCGCTCGGCGCGATCGCCTCCGGGGAGATCAGCAGCCCGGTGAGGAAGCCGTCGAGCTCGGTGAGCAACATCGGTTCCTCGACGGCGAGATCGGCGAGCGCGCCATCGAGGCGCCGGAAGCGCGACGGGAATCGCTTCACAGGCTGAGCGCGCGGCGGCGCATCTCGGCCTGCGCCATCTCGCGCAGCGGGGTCGCCTCGCCCGCAGCGAAGATGTCCGCGAGGTCGAGCAGATCCTCGTCGCCGAGAGCATTCACCGAGGCCTCGACGGCCACGAGGCGATCGAGCGCGAGCGCCGTCACCATCCCCTGGCGCTTGGTTCGTATTTTGAGCATCGCCGTCCACTAGCAGAACCGGTCAGGATTTACAGGCGCAGACCACGTTGATGATCCGGCACGCATCGACGTGCGGGTGGCAGCCTCCCGGCGCACCGGATCGCAATCGCGAAAATTGTCGTGCGCTCCAAACCGTCCCTGCCCTGACCACTCTATAATCAAGCTGACCTTGATGGGCGGTCCCCCGATTCCGCGGTTGGCGGCAAGATCGGCGTGACATGTGAGATTCAGACGGCGGCAAATGGCCGCCGTGTTGTTTGAGCTATTGATTTACATGATGCAGCACAAAGGAATCCGTTGATGTTGGCAAAGATCCTCGGCGGCGTCTCGTCAGACGTCCTCACGTCCGAATTGGCGCGCCTCGAGAGCATGTTTGCCGATGGTGACTTTTCGCAACGGGCGAATACGTCGCTCGCCAACGGCCAGACCCAGACGGTGCTTTGCGCGATCAACCAGATGCTCGATCGCGCGCTGCGGCCGGTTCGCCAGTTGAGCGCCCGGATCGACGACTGGAGCGCTGCGCATGACAAGGGCGATATCGACGCCGTCCTGCCGGTCGACGAGTTTCACGGGACGTTCGCGGTCATGGCGAAGCGGCTCAACCTTCTGGTCGGCAGCCACATCGCGGTCAAAAGAACCGCGATGGCCTGCGTCAGGGAATTCAGCGAGGGCAATTTCGCCGCCCCGCTGGAGCGTTTCCCCGGCAAGAAGGCGTTCATCAACGAGACGATCGAGACGCTGCGCGCAAATCTGCAGGGCTTGATCAGCGAACTGAATCACATGTCCTCCGAGCACGACAAGGGCGACATCGACGTCATCGTCGCGGCCGACCGGTTCAAGGGCGACTTCGGCACCATGGCGCGCGGCGTCAATACCATGGTCGCCAACCATATCGCCGTGAAGAAGAAGGCGATGGCCTGCATCAAGGCGTTTGGCGAAGGCAATTTCGACGCGCCGCTCGAGACCTTTCCCGGCAAGAAGGCGTTCATCAACGACACCGTCGAGACGCTGCGTCGCAACCTGCGCGATATCATCGGCGAGGTGGAACGGCTGATCAAGGCATCGACGGCGGGCGAGCTCGGCCAGCGCGGTGACGAGACGCGCTTCGTCGGGGATTTCGCCGGACTGGTCTGCGGGATCAACGCGATGCTCGACGCGACGCTGCTGCCGATCGAGGAGGGCAATCGCGTCCTGAACCTCGCCAGCGTCGGTGACCTGCGCGAGATGGTCGAGATCCCCTGCCAGGGCGACCACCGCCGCATGAAGGATTCGATCAACGCGCTGGTCGACAATCTGCGGGTAAGCGCCAGTCTCGCCGACAAGATCGCCGACGGTGATCTGAGCTTTGCACATCAGCCATTGTCCGACCAGGATACGCTTGGACAGGCGATCGTGCGGATGGTCGACAATCTGAGGGTGAGTGCCGATCTTGCCGACAAGATTGCCGATGGCGATCTGGCGGTGTCGCACCAGCCCATGTCCGACAAGGATGTTCTCGGCCAGGCGCTGGTGCGGATGATCGAACAATTGCGCAACGTCGTCGGCAAGGCCAGCGGCGCCGCCGACAACGTCTCGGCCGGAAGCCAGGAGCTGTCGGCCAGTTCCGAGCAGGTCTCGCAAGGCGCGACCGAGCAGGCCGCGGCTGCCGAAGAGGCGTCCTCGGCGATGGAAGAGATTGCCGCCAACATCAAGCAGAGCGCGGACAATGCCGCGCAGACCGAAAAGATCGCCCGCCAGTCTGCGAAGGACGCCGAACTCAGCGGGATTGCGGTCCAGCGCGCGGTCAACGCGATGCGGACGATCGCCGAGAAGATCGGCATCGTCCAGGAAATTGCCCGGCAGACCGATCTGCTCGCGCTGAACGCCGCGGTCGAGGCAGCGCGCGCGGGCGAACATGGCCGCGGCTTTGCCGTCGTCGCCTCGGAGGTCCGCAAGCTCGCCGAACGCAGTCAGGTCGCAGCGGCAGAGATCGGATCGGTGTCCTCGCAGACCGTCGCAGCGGCGACCGAAGCCGGCGACATGTTGACCAAGCTGGTGCCTGATATCAGCCGCACCGCCGAACTCGTCGCCGAGATCAGCGCGGCATGCCGCGAACAGGATATTGGCGCGGCACAGATCAACGAAGCGATCCAGCAGCTCGACCTGATCAGTCAGCAGAATGCCGGTGCGTCCGAACAGATCACCGCGACGTCGGAGGAGCTCGCCTCGCAGGCCGAGGAACTCCAGGCCAGCATCGCCTATTTCCGGACCGGCGGCGGGGCGGACCTTGGCCATCGCCGGCCGGCCCCGGCGGTGCAGCGCAAGGTGAGCGCGCGCAGCCCGATCGCCGCACGGCCAAGCGCCAAGGCCAAGCGGCCAAAGCCCAATTCTATCGCCGACCAGCAGGCCCGCGTGAACGGCTTCGCGCTCGATCTGATCAAGGGTGGCACCGACGCCGACGACGATGCTTTCGGCGCGCAGGCGGCCTGACCGCGGATTGCTGAGACGGGCGGCCTAGCCGGTAATCAGACGCAACCGCTGACGCTGTGGTGAGGCGATCGCGCCGTCGGGCGCGGTCGCCTTGCGGCGTTAATGACGACCTGATCGAAAATAAGCGATGGGTCCGGAACGGACCTCTTGGCCGCCGTCTATAATGAACCAGCGGACCCGGCCGCGCGACGCTGCCGGTCGGAGAGAATGGGGGAACGCATGGCGCAAATCATCCTTGTACCGGCCACCGTCACGACCAGCTCGGTGGTGCCGTTCGCCGCGGACCTCGCGTCACAGCTCGAGCAGCATGACGCGATCGAACTCGATCTCTCCGCCGTTGCCGAAGCCGATGTCAGCCTTTTGCAGCTCGTCTGCGCGGCGCGCCGTCAGGCCGAACGCGACGGCAAGTCCCTGCGCCTTGCAATGCCGGTGCACGACGCGCTGGCGGCGCTCCTCGAGCGCGCGGGCTTCCTCACCGATATCCCATCAGCCGATCAGAATTTCTGGTTTCACGGAGATTTGCCGCGATGAGCGCATCCATCCTTATCGTCGATGATTCCACCAGCATACGCGTCGCCATCCGCATGGCGCTGACCGGGGCTGGCTACACCGTCAGCGAGGCCGCCGACGGCGCGCAGGGCCTGAGCAAGGCCAGTGGCAGCCGCTTCGACATGATCATCACCGATCTCAACATGCCCAACATGGACGGTCTGTCGATGATCCGCGCGCTGCGCAAGAACCCCGCGCAATGCGGTACCCCGATCCTGTTCCTCACCACCGAATCCGAGGATGCGATGAAGCAGCAGGCCAAGGCCGCCGGCGCGACCGGCTGGCTGGTCAAGCCGTTCGTCCCCGAACAGCTGATCCGGGTCGTGCGCAAGGTCCTCGGACGGTGAGCCAGAACGACCCCGTCGCCGCATTCCGCGTCGAGGCGGGTGAAGTCCTCGAACAGGTCGAGCAGGGCCTGCTCGATCTCGGTCACCGGCTGGACGATCACGAGCTGATCGACGCGGTGTTCCGCGGGCTGCACACGCTCAAGGGCTCGGGCGCGATGTTCGGCTTCGACGCGCTGGCCAGCTTCACGCATCACTGCGAGACCGCCTTCGACCGCGTCCGCAAGAACCTGACCCCCGCCACGCCGCAGCTGATCGCGGTCATCCTGTCCGCGCAGGATCACATGCGCGCGCTGATCGAGGGCGACGCGACCGACCGCAAGGCGGAAGGCGACGCGATCCTGGCGAAGCTGCAGGCGGCGCTGGACGGCGCCCCCGCGCCGACGCCGGAGGCACCGCCCGTCGTGCAGGGGTGGCGGCTGTCGCTCCGCCTGCCCCCCGAAGCGATGCAGAATGGCATCAACCCGCTCGCGCTGCTCGACGAGTTGCGCACGCTCGGCGACTGCCGGATCGTCGCGCGGACCGACCAGGTGCCGCCGCTTGCCGAGCTGGTGCCGACCGAATGCCATATCGGCTGGGATATCGAAGTGCGCGGCGCGGTGTCGCGGGATGACCTCGAGGATGTCTTCATCTTCGTGCTCGACGACCTAGACCTTCAGATCGAGGCGATCGGCGACACGTCGTGCGACGGCGTGGAGGATGCCGCGCCGCCGCCTGGCGCGGGGACGACGCCGTCTGCGCTCCCGCCCGCACGGGTCGACACGATACCACCGGTGCAGGATCGCGACCCAGCCACCACCCCGAACGGCCGCGGCGCGCCCAAGACCGGCGAAAGCGTCCGGGTACCCGCCGAACGCCTCGACCTGCTGATGGACCGGGTGGGCGAACTCGTCATCGTCCAGAGCCGGCTGTCGCAGCTCGCGCATAGCAGCGGCAGCAACGCGACGGACGTCGCGCTTCGCTCCATCTCCGAGGAGATCGAGCGGCTGGCGAGCGAATTGCGAGACACGGTGATGGTGCTCCGCATGGTGCCCGTCGCCACGCTGTTCGGCCGCTTCCGCCGCCTCGTCCACGACATCGCGCGCGATACCGGCAAGACGATCGAGCTGTCGACCGACGGCGAGACGACCGAGGTCGACAAGACGGTGATCGAACGGCTCGCCGATCCGCTGATCCACCTGATCCGCAACGCCTGCGATCACGGGATCGAACCGCCCGAGCGGCGCCTTGCCGCAGGGAAGCCCGAGGTCGGGCAGGTTCGGCTGTCCGCGCGTCAGGAGGGTGGCGAGGTCGTCATCACGATCCGCGACGACGGCCACGGGATCGACCGCGAGCGCGTGCGCGCCAAGGCCGAGGCGCACGGCCTGCTCCAGCCGGGACAGATCGTGAGCGACCAGGAGTTGCTCCAGATGATCTTCCATCCCGGCTTCTCGACCGCACCGCAGATCACCAGCCTGTCGGGTCGCGGCGTCGGGATGGACGTGGTCAAACGCACGATCGAGAGCCTGCGCGGCACGATCGAGGTGGCGAGCGTATCGGGCCAGGGATCGGCGATGTCGCTGCGCATCCCGCTGACCCTCGCGATCATCGACGGGCTGCTGATCCGGGTCGGCGACGGTCGCTACGTCATTCCGCTCGCCGTGGTCGAGGAATGCATCGAACTCAGCCTCGAGGAAGACCTGCGTTCGCGCGGGCGGAGCTTCATCACGCTGCGCGATCGGCTCGTTCCGTTCGTCCGGCTGCGCGAGATGTTCGCGACGGGGACGAAGCCCAGCGTCCACCAGAAGATCGTCATCATCGCGACCGGCACCGAGCGGGTCGGGCTGGTGGTCGATCAGATCATCGGCAGCCACCAGACCGTGATCAAGCCGATGTCGGCGGTGCACTGCAACGTCCCGACCTTCGCCGGCGCGACAATCCTCGGCGATGGCGGCGTCGCGCTGATTCTCGACGTCGTCCAGCTCGTCGCGCTGGGCCAGCATCAGGAGGAGCGGCTTCGCGCCGTTGCATGACCATGGAAGACACGACGGAAACCCAGTGGGACGAAGACGGCCGGCTCGAGGTGCTGACGTTCGATCTGCAAGCCGAGAAGTTCGCGGTCGAGGCGGTCCTTGTCCGGGAGATCCTGGACCTGCTGCCCGAAACGGTCGTGCCGGGTGCGGACCGGCTGGTCGCGAGCGTCGCGAACTTTCGGGGCAAGATCATCCCGATCGCCGACCTGCGCCTGGCGTTCGGCCTGCCCTCGGCGGAATCGACGATGGACAGCCGGATCGTGGTGGTCGAGCTCGACGTCGACGGTGTCCCGACGCAGATCGGCATCCGCACCGACAAGGTGCACGAGGTCGCGACCTTGCACCACGATGCCAGCGAGACCCCGCCTACGGTCGGCCTGCGCTGGCGTCGCGATTTCATCCGCGAACTGGTGCGTACGCCGCAGGGCGTCATCGTCCTCGTCAATATCGCGCGGATCTTCGACCCGCTGCTCGGTGGCCGCGCCACCCCCGCCGTGCTCGCGCCGGCACTCCTCTGACGCTGGAAGGACCGACATGTACGGGTCAATCGAACGATGCTCGGCGACGGCCACTGATCGGTCCCGCGGGTCCCGGCCAGGTGGTGCGGCACGCCCCCGCTCCGCAGCCTGTGCTGGGTGCGCGGCATGAGCGTCGCCGGAGAGCTGCAGGCCGTGACCTTCGGGCTGGGTGCCGAGACCTTTGCGGTGCCCGTCACGCTGGTCCGCGAGATTCTCGACTGGAGCGAGACCTTCCACATTCCGAACGGCCCCGATTATCTGCTGGGGCTGACCGATCTGCGCGGCGAGGGCGTGACGACGATCGACCTGCGACGCCGCCTCGGCCTGCCGCCGGTCGCGCCGACGCCGAGCACGCGGATCCTCGTGATCGATGTCCCCGTCGATGGGCGCAACCTGGTCCTAGGCCTCGTCGTCGACCGGGTGCTGGAGGTCAGCACCTTCGACCGCGGCCAGATCGGCGCGGCGCCCGATATCGGCGTCCGCTGGCCGTCGCGCTATATTGCGGGGGTGGTCAAGCGGACCGAGGGTTTCGTCGTGCTGGTCGATGTCGCGCAGATCTTCTCCAGCGCCGAGGTCAACGCCCTGCACGCCAGCGCCGCATGACGGGGTCGCGTCGCGACCCCTGACACCCAATCCTCATGGTGCCGCCTCGACCGGTCCCTCGTCATTTCTGGAGCTGGCTCCCGTGTCCTTCATCTCCCCGATCGTCAAATCTACGCCGAGCGCCTCGGACCAGATCGGCCCGCGCGAGTTCGCGAAGCTCGCCGACTATATCTTCGACTATGCCGGGATCCGGATGCCGGCGAGCAAGCGGACGATGCTCGAAGGGCGGTTGCGGCGTCGGCAACGCGCGCTGGGGTTCGATACGCTCGAGGCCTATTGTCGCCATGTCCTGACGGACAATAATCTCGATCAGGAGGGCATCCACCTAATCAACGCGGTGACGACCAACAAGACGGACTTCTTCCGCGAACCGGTCCATTTCGACTTTCTGCGCGACGTCGCCCTCCCCGGCCTGGAAGCGACCTATCTGCGGACGATCCGTGCCTGGAGCGTCGCCTGCTCGACCGGGCCCGAGCCCTACACGATCGCGATGCTGCTCGACCAGTTTGCCGCCACGCGCCGCGGCATCGCCTACAGCATATTGGCGACCGATCTGGACACCGAGGTGCTCGAGATCGCCCGGCGCGGCATCTACCCCGCCGATCTCGCAGAGCCCGTTCCGGCGGCGCTGCGGCGCAAATATCTGATGGAATCGCGTGATCCGGCGCGCCGCGAAGTCCGCGTGATACCCGAGTTGCGCCGGGCGATCGCGTTCGCCCGGCTGAACCTGATGGACGAGGTCTATCCGGTCGGCGAGCCGATGCACCTGATCTTCTGCCGCAACGTCCTCATCTATTTCGACAAGCAGACCCAGCATGAGGTCGTCTCGAAGCTCGTCAGCAGGCTCGCGCCGGGTGGCTACCTGTTTCTGGGGCATTCGGAATCGATCACGGGGCACGACCTCCCGCTCGTGCCCGTCGCCCACACCGTTTTCCAGCGGAGCTGATCCATGGCCATCTCCGGAAAGATCCGTGTGCTCATCGTCGACGACTCCGCGGTCGCGCGGCATGCCCTTGCGGCGATCCTAGAGGAGGATCCAGAGATCACCGTCATGGGCACTGCCGCCGACCCGTTCAGCGCAGCCCGCCGCATCCAGGACGAAGTGCCCGACGTGATGATGCTCGATGTCGAGATGCCGCGCATGGACGGGATCACCTTCCTGAAGAAGCTGATGGCACAATGCCCGCTTCCCGTGGTGATGTGCTCGTCGGTCACGGAAAAGGGCTCCGACGCGATGCTGCAGGCATTGGAGGCGGGCGCGGTCGACGTCATCGTGAAGCCCCGTGCCGGTCTCGCCGAGCATCTCGCCGATCACAATCTCCAGATCCGCGACGTGATCAAGGCGGCGGCGCGCGTGCGGGTCTCGCTCCGGTCGTCCAATGGCAGCCGGCCGGGCCGGCTCGAGCAGAAGCTCACCGCGGACGCCGTCCTGCCGCCCCCGAGCGGTCGCGTGATGAACCGCGCGACCGAGCGCGTGGTATGCCTCGGCGCATCGACCGGGGGAACCGAGGCCCTACGCGAAGTCCTCACGGCGCTGCCCGCGACCACGCCCGGTGTCGTCGTGGTTCAGCACATGCCGGAAAACTTCACGCGCGCTTTTGCCAATCGGCTGAACACGCTGTGCGTCGTGACCGTCAAGGAAGCCGAGGACGGCGATCCCGTCCTGCCGGGCACCGTCCTGATCGCGCCCGGCGGCAAGCACATGATGATCGAGCGGCGCGGGACCCGCTATTTCGTCGCGGTCCGCGACGGGCCGCTGGTCTCGCGTCACCGGCCATCGGTCGACGTCCTGTTCCGCTCGGCGGCGACCGCTGCGGGGACGAACGCGATCGGCGTCATCATGACGGGCATGGGCGACGATGGCGCGCGCGGGATGCTCGAGATGAAACAGGCGGGCGGCCGCACCTTCGCGCAGGACGAGGCGACGTCGATCGTCTTCGGCATGCCCAAGGAAGCGATCGCGCTGGGCGGCGTCGATCGGGTCGTCCCGTTGCATCACATCGCCCGCGACGTCTTGCACGCAACGGCACAATAGGGGCTAGGACGATGACATGGGTCGAACACAGGGCTGTCGAGTCCGATCGGGACGGCGACGAAATGCCGGCCTGGAGCGTGCTGGCAACCGAGCTCGAGAGCGTGGCGAGCGGGCTCGACCAGCGCTTCGTCGATGCCGGGCGTTCGCTGGAACGCGCCTATGACACGGTCGGAAACCTGATCGGCAGCCTCGAAAGCGTCACCAATGCGCTCGACCGGGATGCCGCCGACCGCGCGGTCGCGACGATGCAGGCCAATGCCGACCAGCTCGCCAGCCTGCCCGCGCGACAGAAGACGCGGCAGCATTCGCTCGACATCCTTCAGCAGGCGAGCGGAACGGTGCAGACGGAAATCGGGCGGGTCGACCGGACGCTCGATCTGCTGAAGATCTGCGGGCAGTATCTGAAAGTCGCGGCCGCCGGTGCGCACGGTTTTGCCGAGTTCGCCGACGCGATGGTCGCCGAACTGGACGTCAGCGAACGCGAGATCCACGAGATCAGCAAGGAGGTCGGGCAGCTCGCATCGACGGTTCCCTGCGTCGTCGAGGTGAATCGCGTGCTGGCGTCCGAATGCGCGCGCCTGTGCCCGCATGTTCCCGACAAACTCGCCGCGGACGCGATCGGACTCCAGCAGAACCAGATCGAGGCCGCGCGGCGTGCCGAGACGATCGCGACGATTGCCCGGGACATTCGCAGCAAGCTGTCCGCGGCGCACGGCGCATTGCAGATCGGCGACATCACCCGGCAGCGGCTCGAACATGTCGCGCAGGCCTGCAGCCTGCTCGGTACGGCGGTCGACGAGCTCAATCGCGCGGGCGATCCGGCTGCCGCCAGCGCGCTCGAAGGCCAGGTGATGGCGATGCTCGCGGCACAGGTCGCCGACGCGGCCGCGGATCTCCAGAAGGAATCGCGTCTGTTGGGCGGCAATTTCCGCGCGATCGCAACGCAGGTCGCGACGATGGTGGCACCGCATGAATCGAGCGGCGTCGAGCGGACGAGCGATGGCGCATTCCTGCAGCTGCTCGAGCAAAGCGTCGCCGATGTCGATGCGGTCACCGCGCAGTTGCGCGACGCCGACATGCGGTCGACGCAATTGGGATCCGAAGCCTCCGCCACCGTCAGACGCCTGGGCGACCGGCTGACGACGATCCACCGGGTCACGAGCGGCGTGCGGATCATGGCGTGGAATTCCGATCTGCGCTCGTTCCGCATGGGCCGCGAGGGCGACGGGCTGGCCCGTATCGCGACCGAGATCCGCTGTGCCGTCAACACCCTGGAGGCTGTCTCGGCATCGATCGCCAGCGCCTTCGAACAGTTGAGCGACGCCGCCGACGCGATCGGCTCGCCCCACGATGGCGACGAAGCGACGGCAGGGTCGCTGCCCGAGGCGCTCGCGGTCATTCGCGCGGGGGCGTTGCTCACGCGTCAGGGCATGTCCGGCCTCGACCGTGATGCGGGGGCGATCCACGACATCGTCGCGGCGATGACCAGCACGCTGGACTGTGAAACCGCCTTTGCCGAGCCGCTGGCGCGCATCAATGCGAAACTCGATGCACTGGCAATGCCGCTGGTCGAAGCGAGCCAGAGTATCTCGACCACCGGCGAGCAGCTTTTTCACGCGATAAACGCTTTCTACACGATGGCACGCGAACGCCAGGTGCACGCCCGCTTTTCGCCATCCCAGGACCAGCCCGAAGCCGAGGTCGCTGCGCTGTCAGAGGAGGCGGACGACTGCGACGGTCTGTTCTGAGGTCGAGGCGAGTCCTCGACTGGTTCGATCAGCCGAGACGATCGGCCTGAGTCCTGATCCACGCAGCAGTCTCGTCGGGCCGCGTCACCGGGATCATGTGGCCGCCGTCGATCAGCGTCAGCTCGGCGTGGGGGACCATGTCGGCGAAGCGGGCGCCATGTACCTCGGGATCGAGAATCTGGTCGTCGCGGCCGTAGAGGATCGCGATCGGGAGCCAGAGGCCGTGATAGCGCGCGACCATGTCGGGCAGGTCGTCATTGGCAGCGACGAGATCGGCAGAGGCTGCCTCGAAATTTGCCGGCCGCGACACCAGCGCGCCGCCGCCGCGCGTCGCGAAATCGGCGGGCACGGCCTCGGGCGCGAACGCCGCGGCTGCGCCCTTCTCGCCCGCCAGGATGG
>NZ_JPJC01000065.1:0-771 GCF_000733135.1 Sphingomonas sp. FUKUSWIS1 | reverse complement strand
AGGCGGACCGGCTCGCGGGCGAGGGCGGCTATGCCGAGGCCATCCATTATCTGCTGTTCCATTCGATCGACGACATCGCCCGGCGACGTCCGGCGCTGCGGCGACCGTCGCTAACCAGCCGCGAACTCGCGTCCGCGCCGCTGTTGCCGTCCGCGGTCCGTCCGCTGTTCGCGCGCATTGCGGGGCTGGTCGAGCAGAGCCTGTTCGGCGGACGCGGCGTCACTGATGCGGATTGGCAGAGCGCCCGCTCGGCCTATGCCGATCTGGCACTGCCGGGGCGGTGGCACGCATGAGCGCAGTGACAATCGGCGGCGCGAGCCGTGCGGACAGGGTGTTCGCGCCGCTGACGGTGGCGCTGCTGCTGATCATCGGCCTGATCGGGTTCGCGGGGTCGCTGCTTCTGGGGGCCTATGCACCCGACCTGAAATCCGGGCGTAATGCCGGTGCGCATGCGTTGTCGAACGCCGCGACCGGCTATGCCGGTATCGTCGAGCTGGCGCGAGCAACCGGACGCCGCCCCCGCGTGCTGCGGGCGGAGGAAGGCTGGGAGACCGAGGATCTGGTCGTCGCGACGCCCGAGCATGGCACGACCGACATGACCAAGTTCATAATGGCGCGGCGCGGCCGGGCGACGCTGATCGTGCTGCCGAAATGGGTGACAGTCGCGGACGACAAGACGAGCGGCTGGGTGGACGTCAGCGGGGTGCTGCCGTCGTTCGACCCCGCCGGCGTGCTTGCACCCGCTACGGTGGTGACCGTCACGCGGCGCTC
>NZ_JPJC01000064.1:0-2933 GCF_000733135.1 Sphingomonas sp. FUKUSWIS1 | reverse complement strand
GGGCGCCTTGCCGGTCGCGACGTTGGCGGCCGTGATCATGGTATCGATCGGCGTGGCGGCGCGACCCGTCGCGGCAGAACGCGTTTGCCGGGCTTGCCGCACTGGTCCGCCATGGGTGAAGGCGCGATGCGGATCGATCGGTTCCTGTGGTTCGTCCGGCTCGCCAAGACGCGCAGCGCGGCCCAGGCGATTGCCGAGAAGGGGCATCTGCGAATCGACGGCCGCGCGATCGACCGCGCACACTGTCCCGTCCGGATCGGCAACGTCCTCACCTTCGCCGCCAACGACCGCGTCCGCGTGATCCGCATCGAGGCACTGCCGACACGCCGCGGTCCCGCCCCCGAAGCGCAGGCGTGCTATCAAGACCTGATCGCCGGCCAGACCCCCGCCGGCACCGAAGCGGACGACGTCGCACCACCCCGCCCGTCATCCTGACGAAAGTCAGGATCCAGGATACCAAAGGACAGCGTCTCATTGCCTTGGATCCTGACTTTCGTCAGGATGACGGCGTGGTTTGGGCGGAGGCGGTCGGAGGCGGCAAAGCCTGATAACGTCTCGCAGAAGGCTTGCTATGATTGACGCGACGGGCCTGCGCGCATAGTCGCAGGCCGTTCGTCGCCGGGAAGGAATCCGGCCCAGGAGTTCTGCAATGACCTACGTCGTCACCGATGCCTGCATCCGCTGCAAGTACATGGATTGCGTGGAAGTGTGCCCGGTCGATTGCTTCTATGAGGGCGAGAACATGCTGGTGATCAATCCCAGCGAGTGCATCGACTGCGGCGTGTGCGAACCCGAATGCCCCGCCGAGGCGATCCTGCCCGACACCGAGAGCGGGCTGGAGCAGTGGCTCGAACTCAACACGACCTTCTCTGCGCAGTGGCCCAACGTCACTCGCAACGACAACCAGACGCCCCCCGACGCGGACGCGATGAAGGGCGTTGAGGGCAAGTTCGACAAGTATTTCTCGCCCGAGCCCGGCGCCGGCGACTGAAAATCGCACGAAATTCGTGTCTTTATGGCGGATTGGGGCACGAGGGCTGTCACGATCGGCTGGTAATTTTGTTGCAAAGATGGTAATTGGGTCCGTGACGGGCGCGATATGTCAAGTCGTCCGCCTGGAGTATGTTCGAACCCTATTCCTCCACGGTGCAATCCGGCGAACGCGTCGCTGTGGCACCGCGTGGAGGCATTGATCCGGAAAGGCCCCCAATGGCTGCTAAGGCACTGTCCTTCGACGTCGGTGATTTCGTCGTTTACCCAAAGCACGGAGTCGGCCGTGTGATCGAGCTGCAACGCTCGGAAATCGCCGGCATGACGCTCGAACTTTACGTCCTCCGCTTCGAGAAGGAGCGCATGACGCTCCGCGTTCCGACCAACAAGGCCGAAAGCGTCGGCATGCGCAAATTGTCCTCGGACAAGACCATGCGCGAGGCGATGGACACGCTCAAGGGCAAGCCCAAGGTCAAGCGCACCATGTGGTCGCGCCGCGCGCAGGAATATGAAGCGAAGATCAATTCGGGCGACCTCGTGTCGATCGCCGAAGTGGTCCGCGACCTGTTCCGCGCCGACGACCAGCCCGAGCAGAGCTATTCCGAGCGTCAGATCTTCGAAGGTGCGACCAGCCGTCTCGCCCGCGAACTCGCCGCGATGGAAGAGATTGACGAGCCCAAGGCGCAGGAGAAGATCCTCGACATTCTCCGCGCTGCCGCCGCGATCTACAACAAGGACAAGCTGCCCGCCTGACCGCTGGCGCTCCGTTCGATGACGCAAGGGCGGTCCCGCGGGGCCGCCCTTTTGCGTTTCTGGCCCGCCGGCCGATGACCACCACGAATTCCGCTTCCGCCTCTCGCCGATCGGGTGTATTGTTTGGGCAATACACAGGAGGATGCCATGAAGTATCTCGCGCTCGGTCTGATGATGCCGCTTGCTGCCTGCTCGTTCAGCTGGTCGGGAGACGATGACGGGGCGGGGGCATCGCCGAGCGGCACCGGCACGACCCGCACCTACATGCTCAGTGATTTCAGCTCGATCGACCTGCGTGGGGCGAGCGATGTCGATGTGCGCGTGGGAACTGGCTTTTCGGTGCGCGCCCAGGGACCGGTCGAGCTACTCGACCGGCTGAAGATCGAGCGGGAAGGCGACACGCTCGAGATCGGGCGGCGCAAGAATGTGGATCTTGGCTGGGGCCGATCGGGCAAGGTCAAGGTCTTCGTCACGCTGCCGCGGCTGGCGGCGGCGGCGATATCGGGATCGGGTGACATGACCGTCGACCGGGTCGAGGGAACGCGATTCGCAGCCGATGTCGCGGGCTCCGGCAGCCTGGGCGTCGCGGCGGTGAAGGTCGACGATCTCGCGGTCTCGATCGCGGGGTCGGGCAGCGTTTCGGCGGCGGGATCCGCGCGGGCGCTGGCGGTCGAGATCGCGGGCTCGGGTGATGTCGACGCAGCCGGGCTCAAGGCCCGCTCCGCGCGGGTCGAGATTGCCGGTTCGGGCAGCGTCCGCGCGATCGTCGATGGCCCTGCCACCGTCGACATGATGGGGTCGGGCGATGTCGACCTGGGCAGCGTGGCACGGTGCACCGTGTCCAAGATGGGCTCCGGCTCGGTCCGCTGCGCACCGTGACCCGCTGCGCGCGCGGCTTGCGTCGGTGCGTCGAAGCGGCAACGATCTGGCGATGATCCGTTTTCTTGCCCTGCTGCTCCTGTTTGCCTGTCCCGTCGCCGCAGCCGCGGCCGATCGTAGCGTGTCGGTGGGCAGCTTCGAGCGGGTCCGGATCGACGGTCCGTTCGACGTGCGCCTCGTCACGGGATCGCCCGGCGCGAAGGTCTCTGGGGATCCGCACGCGACCGAGGCGGTCGAGATCCGCGTCGACGGCGCGACGCTGTCGGTCCGGCGGAGCACGAGCCGCTGGGGCGAACGCCCCGAGGCGGGGG
>NZ_JPJC01000063.1:14783-33048 GCF_000733135.1 Sphingomonas sp. FUKUSWIS1 | reverse complement strand
GGGCGGGGGCGTCCGCTCCGCCGGCACCCGTCGACACCGGACCGATCCTGCCGCCGACCTTCGCGGCTCTGGTCGATCTGCTCGACGATTCGGGCGGGCTGGCGATCGCCGCGCGGCTGCGTCACGGCGCGCGGATCGTCTCCTATGCGCCGCCCGAATTCGCGCTCTCCGGCAGCCGGCCGGTCTCGGCCGACACGCTGGCCGAGCTCGGCACGCTGCTGAAGTCGGTCACGCGGACTGCCTGGAAGGTGTCGATCGTCGACGCGCCGGGCGAACCGACGCTGCGCGAGGCGCAGGACGCCGCCGACGAGGCGGTGAAGCAGGCCATACTCGAATCCCCCATCATGAAGGCCGCGGTGGCAGCGTTTCCCGACGCCAAGCTTGAATCGTGGCCGGGTCAAAGGAGCAACGCATGAAGAATATCGACGAAATCCTTGCCATGGCGCAGAACGTCCAGACCGAACTCGAAAAGGCGCAGGCCAATCTTGACACGATCGAGGTCGAGGGCGCGTCGGGCGGCGGGCTGGTCAAGGTCAAGGCGTCCGCCAAGGGCCGGATCATCGGCATCGCGATCGACGATTCGCTGATGCAGGTCGGCGAGAAGCAGATGCTCGAGGATCTGCTGACCGCCGCGTTCAACGATGCCCGCGCCAAGGCCGATGCGGTGTCGGGCACCGAAATGTCCAAGATGACCAGCGGCCTGCAGCTCCCGCCGGGCTTCAAGCTGCCGTTCTGATCTGCCGGGTGCGGCGGCTGCCGGTCCCTAGCGGAGGCAGCCGTCGAGCCCCTGGGTGCGGACCGTCGAGACGCGGCGCGACAGCGTGTTGCCGTGGCGGCGGACGAAACCGCGCGGCGCGATCGCCGCCCGCTTCTTCGGCAGCGGCAGCACCGCCGCGATCCGTCCCGCCTCGGTCGCCGACAGCCGCGACGCATCATGGTTGAAATACCGGATCGCCCCGGCATTGGCGCCATAGGTGCCGATCCCGGTCTCGGCGATGTTGAGATACACCTCCATGATCCGCCGCTTCGGCCACAGCGTCTCGATCAGGACGGTGAAATACGCCTCGAACGCCTTACGGACATAGCCGCCGCCCTGGAACAGGAACGCGTTTTTCGCGGTCTGCTGGCTGATCGTCGACCCGCCACGGATCCGCCCACCCTGCGCATTGCGCGCCGCCGCCCCGGCAATCGCCTTGAAGTCGAAGCCGCTGTGCGAACAGAACCCCGAATCCTCGCCCGCAATCGCGGCGCGCGCCATGTCGGGATCCATCTCCGACAACGGCATCCAGTCCTTCGTCACCGTATGCCCCGACAGTAGGTCGCCCATCATCGTGAAGGTGAAGGGCGGCGGAACGACCCGGTACAGGCCGACCCAGGCGACCGTCACGACGACGAAGACGAACGCGAATTTGGCGAGGATGCGGATAAGGCCCATCGCCGCTCCTTATGCGATCACCGCGCCCCCGCCAATGATCGCCCGCGCCGCCGCGACGCCGGTTTCATATGCGCCGTGCGCCGTAGAGAAATCCTCACGGTGACAGGCCTCGCCGGCGAAGAAGATCCGGCCGTCGACCGGCGCGGCAAGCACCGCACGCTGGCCAGCGCACCCGATCCGCGCATGGCTGTAGCTACCACCGATCCACGGCTCTCGGCGCCAGCGCGTCGCGGCAAGCGGCGTGAAGCGACGGCGCCAGTCGCTGCCGAGCAGGGCAACGAGTTCGTCGATCGCGAACGCCGCGGCATCGCCATCCTCCAGCATCTCCGCGCAGTCGCCGCCGAAGAAGCTTTCGACGATCGGCCAGCCGAACGGCGACAGGCGGTGGCTGGCGGTGCACGCAGCATAGGGGTTGCCGACGAGATGCGCATTCGCCGGCCATTCCGGTCGATCGACATGCAGGAACACCTTGTCGGCTAAACCGAGCGGGAGGTCGGTGGCGGCGGCATGCTTGTCAGGCAAGGGCGGGTCGAACCTGATCTGTGACTTGGCCAGCACGGTGGTGGGCACGCAGACGATGACATGATCCGCAGCGATCGTCCCGGACGGCGTGTCGAGCCTGATCCGCCGACCGCCATGGTTGATACGGGTGACCGGCGTAGTGAGACGGATCGGCAGACCGACAGCGTGACTGGCGACAAGCGTGCCATAGCCTTGCTTGACGGTCCAATTATCGTCCGAAGCCGCATTTTCATACGCAGCCCAGTCATGGAGCGACACCTGCGACAGGCTGGCGCCATTCGCATAGCCTGAGATCGCGTCGATCCTCGGCCGCCACGGATCGTTCACACCGACAAGCTCGGACAGGGCGCGGTCGGGACCGTCGACTGCCGCCAATGCGCGGGCGTTCCATTCCTGATAGGCGGTAGACGAAGACGCCTGCTCTTCGGGCGAAAAACTGAGGTTACGCCATTGCGTGCGCCAGTTCGCGTCCGACCGGTCGACGCTGAAACCCGAAAGCTCCGCAATCGCGGTCCATGGGTTGCGCTGCGCAGAGTGGAGCCACCCGCAACCGGCATCGACATTAGACCCCGCAGGGACAGGATTCGCGTCTGCCTCACTGCTCTCGCGGCTCAATAACGCGTCTATTGAAAGACTATGCGCCCGACCACCAAGGCGGTCGCTCGCCTCGACCAGCAACACATCATGCGCGGCGTCATGCAGCGTCCGCGCCGCCGCAATACCGGCCGCACCGCCGCCGATGACGACGGTGCGCACGGCGTCAAGCGGCGAGCAGGCGCTTTTCGCCGGCAATGCGCATCATAGCCTTTTGCAGCTTCTCGAACGCGCGAACTTCGATCTGGCGGACTCGCTCGCGCGAGACGCCATAGACCTGAGACAATTCCTCGAGTGTCTTAGGATCGTCCGTCAAGCGGCGTTCGGTCAGGATATGCTGTTCACGATCGTTGAGGTCGTCCATCGCGGAAACCAGCATCGAGTGGCGGACGTCGGCCTCCTGTGCGTCGGCAACGATCTTGTCCTGGAGCGGTGCGTCGTCCTGCAGCCAATCCTGCCACTGACCTTCGCCGTCCTCGCGCATCGGGACGTTGAGCGAGGTGTCACCACCCATCGCCATGCGGCGGTTCATGCTGACGACGTCGGTCTCGGCGACACCGAGATCGGTGGCGATCTTCGTCACGTGCTCAGGGCGCAGATCACCGTCCTCGAATGCATCGAGGCGGCTCTTCATCCGGCGCAGATTGAAGAACAGCTTTTTTTGCGCTGCGGTGGTCCCCATCTTCACGAGCGACCAGCTGCGCAGGATATATTCCTGAATCGACGCGCGGATCCACCACATCGCATAAGTCGCGAGGCGGAAGCCGCGCTCCGGCTCGAATTTCTTCACGCCCTGCATCAGGCCGATATTGCCCTCAGAGATCAACTCGGAGGTGGGCAGGCCGTAGCCACGATAACCCATGGCGATCTTCGCCACGAGACGGAGATGCGACGTCACGAGCTGCGCCGCAGCATCGGTGTCGCCATGCTCCTGGAACCGCTTGGCGAGCATATATTCCTGCTCGGGTTGCAGGATGGGAAATTTCTTGATCTCGGCGAGATAGCGATTGAGACCCGCCTCGCTGCCGAGCGCAGGTATCGTCGCTGGAACGTTGGAGCGGGCTGCCATGGTAGTCTTCCCTTTCTGCGAAACCATACCGCACTGCGGCAGGGTCCGATATCTATACGTGAAGCTCGCTGAACAGTTCCTGCATGTCCGCAGGCATCCTGCTTTCGAACGCCAAAGCGTTACTATTTATAGGATGGATGAACCCGAGATACGCGGCGTGCAAGGCCTGACGGCGGAAACCAAGCGTTTCGAGCAGCGTCTTCTGACCGGGCCGGTTTCTACCGTAGACCGGGTCGCCGAGCAAGGCGTGCCCGATTGAGGCCATGTGGACGCGCACCTGATGCGTGCGACCCGTTTCGAGCCGACACTCGACCAGCGCGGCATCGCGAAGCGGTTGCAGTGTCGTGAAATGCGTGACGGCGCGTTTGCCGCCTTGGACGATCGCGATCTTCTTCCGGTTTTGCGGACTGCGCGCCAGCGGGGCATCGACGGTTCCTGAGGAAGGGCGCGGGATCCCGCCGACGATCGCGCGGTAGCGGCGGTCGATGCTGTGATCGTGGAACTGCTTGGCCAGTCCCTCGTGCGCGCGGTCGCTCTTCGCGGCGATCATCAACCCGGAGGTATCCTTGTCGATCCGGTGGACGATGCCCGGACGCGCGACCCCACCGATCCCCGACAAATTCCCTGCGCAATGGTGAAGCAGCGCGTTGACGAGCGTGCCGTCGAAATTGCCTGCTGCAGGATGCACGACCAGACCCGCCTGTTTGTCGACGACGATCAGATGCTCGTCTTCATAGGCGATGACGAGCGGGATGTCCTGCGCCTCGTTATGCAGCGGCGTCGGTGGCGGCACGGCGATCGCGAAGGTCTGACCGGCGGACGCCTTTTTCGAAGAATCGCGCCAGGCTTGACCCGCCTGCGATACCGCACCGGCGGCGATCAACGTCTTCAACCGTTCGCGTGACATCGTCGGAACGGCATCCGCGAGCGCGCGGTCGAGACGCCATCCATCGGCCGCCGCGGCGATTCTCGCTTCAATCGTGGCAACCCCCCGGTCCATGCGGTAGCGATGTGGCGATGAGCGTTACGATTTCAAGCAGCGTCCTCGATAGGATTATCGCTCTGGCGGCGGCATCGCAGGACGAAGAGATTTGCGGACTGCTGTTCGGCGCGCCGGATGCGATCGCAACGGCAGAGCCTTGCGCGAACGTCGCGGAACATCCCGCCCGCAGCTTCGAAATCGATCCTGCAGCGCTGCTGGCCGCGCATCGTCGCGCGCGCCACGGCGGCCCAGCGGTCATCGGTCATTACCACTCGCATCCCACGGGCAACCCCGTGCCGTCGCCGCGCGACGCCGCGCAGGCGATGGGCGACGGAGCGATCTGGCTGATCATCGGCGGCAGGCAAGCCCGCGCTTGGCGGTCTCACGCCCCCGGTGCATTTGCCGAGGTTGCCATTGTGCTGATTTGATGTGATCCGCCGAGCATAGAGCGCGAAGCGCCAACGATGCGCCTTGCCGCTTGCCAGCCAATCGTGGCGAGGTCAGAACGGCACATGTTTTCGAGAGGATATTCATGACTGTCAGCCCGGTCGATTTTGCCAGCCTGTTGTGTTCGCGTTTGTGTCACGACCTGCTGTCGCCGGTCGGCGCGCTCAACAACGGGCTCGAACTGCTGGCAGACGAAGCCGATCCGGCAATGCGTGCGCGGTGCATGGAGCTGCTGGCGGACAGCGCACGCGCATCGGCGAGCAAGCTGAAATTCTTTCGCTTGGCCTTCGGTGCTGCGGGAGGATTTGGCGAGGAGGTCGCAACCCGCGAGGCCAAGTCCGCGATTGAAGGGCTGATCGCCGAGAACAAGCGGATCGAGCTCGCCTGGCTCGTGGACGAGGAAACGATGCCCAAGGCGGCGATCAAGGTCCTGCTCAATTTGGTGCTGATCGGCAGCGAATCGCTGGTGCGTGGCGGCCGGATGGAGATTGGCGGCGAGGACAATGCCGGCCATCTCGAGGTGGTCGTGAAGGTCGAGGGGCCGCGGCTCGTCCTGGACCCCGAAATTCGTCGGACGCTGGTCGACGGTCCTGGCGATACTGCGGTAACGCCGCGCGCGGCCGCCGCTTATATGGTGCACACGCTCGTCGCCGAGAGCGGGGGCAGCATGCAGATCTTTGAACCGTCCGACGGCGTCATGATCTTCGGTGCGGTGTTCAACGCGCGATAACTTGGCTGGATACGGTGGTGCGGTGGGGGAGGAGCGATCCTAACGCGGCCTTAACCCCTGTTCGTCATGACGGGCCCGACGCACGCGTTCCGGGGCCCGCATGGACGATCTTCTACAGGAATTCATAGCCGAGACGCGCGAGACGCTGGAGGCGCTGTCGGGCGAGATTGTCGCCTGGGAGGCGGCGCCGACGGATCGCGCGCGGCTCGACGCAATCTTCCGCTTCGTTCACACGGTGAAGGGCAGCTGCGGGTTTCTCGACATCCCCCGGCTGGCCCGGCTGAGCCATGCCGCTGAAGACGTGCTTGCGGCGGTTCGGGACAACAAGCGCGTGCCCGACACCGCGCTGGTGAATGCCGTGCTCGCGATCGTCGACCGGATCGGCGAGATCGTCGAGGCGATCGATGCCGGCGCGGCGCTGGATGATGCAAGCGAGGAACTGCTGATCACGGCGCTGGCGGAGGACGCCACGCCGGCGGCCGTGCCCGTGCATGTCGCAACCGTGCGGGCCAGCAGCCGCAGTGTCCGTCTGAACGTCGATCTGCTCGACCGGATGATGAGCGGCATGTCCGACATGGTGCTCGCGCGCAACGAACTGGCGCGGCGATTGCGAGATAACGTCAGCGATCCGCATGTTGATGCTGCGCTCGAACGGCTCTCGCTGACCGTCGCCGACATGCGAGACACGGTGACGCGGACCCGGATGCAGAAGATCGATGCGCTGTTTTCGGCGCTGCCGCGCATGGTCCGCGATACCAGCGCGGAACTGGGCAAGGCGGTCAACCTGGTGATCGAGGGTTCTGACGTCGAGCTCGACCGTGAGCTGATCGAGCTGATTCGCGATCCGCTGGCACATATCATCCGCAACGCCGTCGATCACGGGATCGAGTCGCCGGCCGACCGTCTGGCCGCGGGCAAGCCCGCGACGGGGCGACTTGTCGTGTCCGCACGCCAGTCGGGCAACCAGATCCTCATCGAGATCAGCGACGACGGACGTGGCATCGACGTCGCGCGGATCGTCAGCAAGGCCAAGGACAAGGCCGTGCGTACGGAAGCGCAGATCGGCGCGATGGATGAGGACGCAAAGCTCGATCTCGTATTTGAAGCGGGACTGTCGAGCCGCGACACGGTCACGACAGTCTCGGGACGCGGCGTCGGCATGGATGTCGTGCGCGCCAATATCGAGCATATCGGCGGACGCATCGCACTGTGCAACATGCCCGGCCGGGGTCTGCGGATCGTCATTCACGTGCCGCTGACGCTGTCGATCCTGTCGACGATCATCGTCAGTGTGGGGACGCAGCGTTTCGCGCTGGCGCGGCAGTCGATCGAGGAGATCGTCAGGGTCCGTGGAACGCAGGTGCGGATCGACACGATCGGAGATGCATCGGCCGTCGCGGTCAGGGGACGGCGGATGCCGCTGGTCTCGCTGGCCGCGCTGTTCGGGCTGGGCGACCATGACCCGGGCACGCTCGTGATCGTGTCGACCCGCGAAGGCGACTATGCGCTCGGCGTCGACGATGTGCTCGACGCGGAGGAACTGGTCGTCAAACCCGCCTCGCCGCACGTGATGGCGACCGGCGTCTATGCCGGCCAGACGCTGCCCGACAGCGGCCTGCCGATGCTGCTGCTCGACGGAGCGGGGATCGCGCATGTCGCGGGGCTGCGGTTTTCCGCCCTCGCGGTCGCGCACGACGAGGCGGCGGCGGACAGCGTGGCCGGCGTACAGGCGCTGCTGTTCGACGATCTGGACGGAAAGCGCCGCGTGATCGCGCTGGCGGTGATCGACCGGGTCGAACCGGTGGCGACGTCGGCGATCAGCTTTACGGCGGGCGCGTTGCGTCTCGCGATCGGCGGGGCGATCGTGCCGTTGCATTCGGTCGGCACGATTGGCGACCGCGAAGAAGTCGCGGTACTCCGTCTGACCGATGGCGATAGCGAGATGGCCTATGCGATCGCGGAGGCGATCGAGATCGTCGAATTGCCGCCCGAAATGGCCCCGGCTCATGGCGGCGGGCCGATCGCGGGCGTCGTGATCATCGGCGGTGAGCAGGTCGAGCTGATCGATCCGCACGCGTTGTTCGCGGGCGAGCCGGTCCGGCGCGCCTCGCGCCCGGTCTGCCTGTTGCAGAGCGACAGCAGCGGGTGGATGGAGACGTTCCTCAAACCCGCGCTCGAGGCGTCGGGCTATCGGTGTGTGACACGCCTCGCCGCGGGCGAGACGCCTGCGGTCGCGCTAGCGATGGAGGATGGACCGGTCGAGGCGGTCGCCGCTCCGATCGTCACGCTGCGCCGTAATCGGGAGGGTACAGGTGCGCAGGACCACAGCATCTATCGCTATGATCGTCCGGCGCTGATCGAGGAACTCGCGCGGCGGGTCGCGGCGCAGGCCGGCGCGCTACAAGGGGATTCAGCACCGTATATTCGCGCCGTGACGAGTGGGGGAGCGCGCTGATGGAATTGTTTCTGATCGCGCATATTGCCGGACGCGGCGTCGCGATTCCGGCAGAACAGGTCGGCTCGGTCGTCGATATCGGTGATGTCGTCGCTGTGCCGCAGGCGGAGGCGGCGATCCGTGGGCTGACCGCGCTTCGCAGTCGGGTTGTGACGGTGATTGATACCGGCACTGCACTGGGGCTCGCGCCGACGCCCGAAACCGCCAGGCGGGCAGTCATCACGCAGGTCGACGGGCATGACTATGCGATCCTGGTCGACTCGCTCGAGGATGTCGCGCCGTTCGAGCGGCTGCCGCTGTCGTCGGGGCTGGCGCTCAACCACGGCTGGGCGGCAGCGGCGTCGGGGCTGGTCGATCGCGATGGCGAGCCGATGCTGGTGCTCGACCTGGCCGCGGTGGTGCCGTCGTCCTTGCCCGCGCTCGTCGCCTAAACGGCGGCCTACTCGCGCGCGCTTAACCCGGTGCTTACGCTTTGCCGGCTAAGGCGGGCGCCATGATCACCCCGGAAGGCTTTCCATGAAGACCTGTCTTGTCGTTGATGATTCGAAGGTGATCCGCAAGGTCGCGCGACACATCCTCGAAACGCTTGATTTTACCGTTCGCGAGGCATGTGACGGCCAGGAGGCGCTCCAGTGCTGTCTGGAGTCGGTTCCAGACGTCATCCTGCTCGACTGGAACATGCCCGTCATGAGCGGCATGGATTTCCTGCGAGCGCTGCGCGACAGCGATATCACGCAGCGTCCCAAGGTCGTCTTCTGCACGACCGAGAACGGCATGGCGTATATCCGCGCCGCGATCGAGGCGGGTGCCGACGAATATGTCATGAAGCCGTTCGACCGCGAAACCCTCGCATCGAAGTTGCAAATCGTCGGCATGGCCTGAGCGGGTCTTACGACGCCGTGGCCGCCTCGCTGCCCCTTCCACCGCTGCCGCGGTCGCCTTCGTCCGCCGTCGCGCGTGTCCTGATCGTCGATGATTCGGTGGTCGCCCGCGCGGTGATGGCGCGGCTGATCGACGCGAGCTCGCAGTTCACGGTCGTCGGCGCGGTTGCCAATGCGGGAGCCGCACTCGAGTTCCTGCGCTCCGCCGAGGTCGATTTCATCCTGCTTGATATCGAAATGCCGGGGGTCGATGGGCTGACCGCGCTGCCGGACCTGATTGCCGCGGGGCAGGGTGCCAAGATCCTGATCGTCTCCTCCTCAGCCGATGAGGGCGGTGCGGCCGCGGTCCAGGCGCTCGCGCTCGGGGCGGCGGAAACGTTGGTGAAGCCGGGCGCCAGCGGCATGTCTGGCCGCTTTGCAACCGCACTGGTCGAAAAGCTCGAACGCCTGTGCGAAGCCCCGGCCGCGATCGTGCCTACCCGCGCGTCGGGACTGAGAAGCGCGCGCAACGTCACGGCCGCGGTTGAGCCGCTGTGCGGCCGGGGTGCTGCGGATCAGGGCCGTTCCGTCGCGGCCGGCGACGCCTATGACATCGTCGCGATCGGTGCATCGACCGGCGGGATCCACGCGCTGAGCCAGTTGCTGCGTGAGTTGCCCGCCACGTTCCAGCTGCCGATCCTGATCACGCAACATTTGCCCGCGTCGTTCATGCCGTATTTCGCGGCACAACTCACGGTCCTGTCCGGCCGGCCGTGCGACGTCGCGACCGACCGCCTGCGGATCCGCCCCGGCCGCCTGTTCATCGCCCCCGGCGACGCCCACATGACCTGCGTGCGGCTGAGCGACGGCGGTGCCGCGATCCGCCTCAGGCAGGGCGTCGTCAGCAGCGGTTGCCTGCCCTCGGTCGATCCGATGCTGGGATCGGTCGCCCAAGTCTTTGGCGCGCGCGCGCTGGCTATCATGCTGAGCGGCATGGGCCGCGACGGTGCGGAGGGGGCGCGACAGGTCCATGACGCCGGCGGCAGCGTGGTGGCTCAGGATCAGACGACGTCGGTCGTCTGGGGCATGCCGGGCGCAGTCGTGTCGTCGGGTGTTGCTGCGGCGATACTGCCCCCCGAGGCGATCGGGCGGCTCATCGCGTCGCAGCGTCGTCCATGATGGGCGCGTCAGCGTTGCGCGGGCGGAGCATGCCGACCACGGCCCCGTCATCCTCACCGGCCCCGGCGGCCTCCCAGGCGACGATCGACGTGCTGACCGCGCTGCTGGAAGCGCGGACGGGGCAGCAGATCGCGGCCTATCGCTCCTGGCGCCTCGATACAGCGCTCAAGCCGCTGTTGCGTGAACGCCAGCTCGGCAGCCTTGACGAGCTGGTTGCGCAGTTGCTGGCCGGAAAGGATCGGGAGATCGGCGAGCATATCGTCGATGCGCTACTAAACCAGGAAACGTCCTTCTACCGCGACGCGCAGGTCTTCGAGCACCTCGTTGCGGCGATCGCGGATGCCGAGGCAGCCGGTCATCGTATCCGGATCTGGTGCGCGGGATGTTCGACCGGGCAGGAGCCGCTGTCACTGGCGATGTTGTTCGCCGAGCGGCACGAGACGACCGGTGCGCCGGTTCCGGACATCATCGCGACCGACGTGTCGGGCGCCGCAATCGCCCGCGCACGGTCGGGGCGTTTCACGCAGTTCGAAATTCAGCGTGGGTTGCCGATCCGTCGGATGATGCGGTGGTTCGACGGTGTCGGCGCGGACTGGGTCGCCAAGCCAGAGCTGGTAAAGCTTGTCACGTTCCGGCGCGTGAATCTCGTGTCCGATGCGGCGCCCGCAGGACGTTTCGACCTGGTCCTGTGCCGCAATGTCCTGTTGTACCTGACGGCGGAGACGAAATTGCGGGTGTTCTCGACGATCGCACGGGCGTTGCGGCCCGGCGGCCTGTTCGTCATGGGCGCGGGGGAGACGGTGAGCGGGCAGACCCCGTTGTTCGAACCCAGCCAGCGCTATCGCGGCTTCTACGAAACGCCGTCGTCAACCACTGGCGATCTGCGGCTTCGCTCGTCCGCGCCGTGATCCCGAGATAGAGTGCCGCTGCGGTTTACATCGCGGCCCGATCCCGGCAAGCGTTGGGGGATGACGATCCAGGCCGCACCTCCAGCGACGCATCGGTTCGGCCTGCGCGACTTTGCGATCGTCGTCGTGATGAACGTGCTGTGGGGGCTCAACATCATCGCCGTGAAGATGGCGGTGACGGAGATCGCGCCGATGACGGCCGGGTTCCTGCGTCAGGTCATCGTGTTCGCAGTCTGCGCGAGCTGGTTCCGGCTGGTGCCGGGACGGACCGCGACGCTGGCACTGCTCGGACTGTTGTCGGGCGGCATCTTCTATCTGGTGATCAATCTGTCGCTGTCGGTCGCGACGAATATCGGCGCCTTGGCGATCGCCGGCCAGCTTGGCGTCCCGTTCGCGCTGCTGCTCGCGATCGTCGTTTTTCGCGAACGGATCCACTGGCCCCGGATGCTGGGGATAGGCCTGTCGATCCTGGGAGTGGTGCTGCTGGTCTTCGATCCGTCGGCAGCGCGCGAGGGCGCCGGTCTTGCGCTGACCGCGCTGGCAAGCCTGATCTGGGCGATCACCTCGCTGATCCAGCGGCGGCTCGTCGGCGTGCCGGTCCTGACGATCTATGCCTGGGTCGGGCTGATGGGGAGCCTGGTAATGGCGGTCGTGGCGATGATCACCGAGCCCGTAGCGATGCGCGCGATCCCTGACCTGCCGCTCCGCACGGTCGGCTGGGTGGCGTTTTCCGCGATCGGATCGACGGTGATCGGCCAGGGCTCGATGTCGTGGCTGTTGCAGCGTCATTCGGTTAGCGTTGTCACGCCGATGACGCTCGCCGCACCAATTATCTCTGTGTTCGCCGCGGCCTATTACTTCGGCAACCCGTTGACGCTATTGATGCTTGCAGGCGGAGGCGTTGCGATGCTCGGCGTCGCGATCGTCACGATCCGGACCGCACGCGCGGACCGGCTGGAGGGGAAGCTGGCTTGACGATCATCGAGACGCCGTCACCGAATTTCGACGACCGAACGCTGCCTGTCAGCATGATCGTATTGCACTATACCGGCATGCAGGACGGCCCGTCCGCGATTGCCCGCCTGCGCGATCCGGACGCGAAGGTGTCGGCGCATTATTTGATCGAGGAGGACGGTACCGTCCTGCGGATGGTCGCCGAGGACAAGCGCGCCTGGCACGCGGGACGATCGCACTGGCGCGGGATCGAGGACGTCAATTCGGCGAGCATCGGCATCGAGATCGTCAATCCTGGGCATGAGTTCGGCTATCGCCCGTTCCCGCCGGAACAGATCGCCGCGCTGCTGCCGTTGGTGGCGCAGATCAAGGACCGCCACGAGATCACGCGGGGTAACATCGTCGGTCATTCCGACATCGCGCCGACGCGCAAGCGCGATCCCGGCGAGTTGTTCCCGTGGCACGAACTGGCGCGACGCCGGCTTGCGCTGCCGCGGCCGACCAAGAATCTGATGGATCCCGGCTGGACGGAGGGCGGCTTCTGCCTCGCGCTCGAACGGTTCGGCTATGACGTGGAGAACCGGATGGCGGCGATCATGGCGTTCCAGCGCCGGTTTCGCCCCGAGCTTGTAGACGGCGAGATCGATGCGGAATGCCGGTGCATCCTGCTCGCTTTGCTGCTTCCCAAACCGATGGGCGACGACTAGGGATCGGCGCGCCAGAGGGTCGGGCGACCGCGGGGATGTTGTAATGGCATCCGCGAGGAAAGTCCGGGCTCCGCGGAACGACGGTGCCGGGTAACGCCCGGCGGGGGTGACCCCAGGGACAGTGCCACAGAGAGCAGACGGCCAACCCTCGGCGCAAGTCGGGGCGGTCAGAGTGAAAGGGTGCGGTAAGAGCGCACCGCGCGCCTGGTAACAGGGGCGGCACGGCAAACCCCACCGGGAGCAAGATCGAATAGGGGTGGCACATGGGCTTCGTTCCGGCTCGTCACCCGGGTTGATTGCTTGAGGCGGCGGGCAACCGTCGTCCTAGAGGAATGGTCGCCCAACTTTCGACCGAAGGGTCGGAAATGGACAGAACCCGGCTTACAGACCCTCTGGCATCCTCGCCCGATCGCATGCAGACTGCCCGAAAGACGTGGGGGATGTGATGCGTATCGACCGGGCAGGACTGATGGGTGCAGGCATCGTGATGGCGGCGATCGCTGCGCAGGTCGCGGCACAGGGGCCCGCAACCACGGTGCAGCAGGATTTCGAAGCGGCCGCGGCGCTGGATGCGAAGGGCGACAGTACCGCTGCGCTTGCGGCCTGGACGACGCTTGAAGCACGAACCAAGCCGGGATCGCGGAGCCGGGGCATTGCGCTGACCCGCAAGAGTGCGGCACTGTTCAAGCTCGATCGCTCAGACGATGCGGTGACCGCGGCACGCGACGGCCTCGCGCTGTTGCCTGCGAAGGACCCGACGCTCGCCGAGGATCGGTGGCGGGCCTATTTTGATCTGGGCCTCATTGCGCAGAATGCGCTCGATTATGCGGGGGCGAGCGTTTCGTTTGCGAGCGCCGCCGCTGCGGCGGACGGAGCGTCGCTGAAGGTCGCGGCGCTGTTGTCCCTAGCTGACACGACGACGTTCACCGATCCCGCCGCCGCGGATGCAGCCCTTGCGAAGGTCGATGCGCTCGTCCGGACGGCGCCTGCCGATGCGGATGTAAAGGCTCTGATCGCGCGGCGGCGCGCGATCCTGGCGCTGAACCGGGGGCAGTATGAACAGGCGCGGACGCAAGCGGTTGAGGCGGTCAAATTTTATGGCGGGATGACGTCGCAGACAGATTCGCGCGACGTTTCCGCGCGGTCAGATGCGGCGATCGCGTCACTGTTGGCGGGTAAGAGCGAAGAGGCCCGCCGGTACATGGCGATGACCGGCGCGGGCCGGTTGAGCAAGGGGGAGTTTGATCCGGCGGTACAGATGGAGGTACCCGCCTGCGGTGGCGAGGCCGATCTGAGGCCTGCGGACATGGCGGTCGTCGAATTCACGATCGACAATGACGGCGTGGTACGCGGCGTCTCGCCCATCTATGCCGCAGGCGGTGGCGCGGTGGCGCTCGAATTTGCGCGTGCCGTCCGCGACTGGTCATGGACGCCCGAGCAGACCAAGTCCTTTCCCGCGTTCTTCCGCTATAATATCCGCGTCGAGATGCGCTGCTCGACCGCGTTCGAGCGGCCGTCGATCACCAAGTTTCTCGACGCGGACATGGCGGCCTGGCTCGAGTCCAAGGGGTTTTCGATACCGGTACGCGAACGTGGCGCGGATGCCGCCGCCATCGTCGGGCAACGTGCCGCACTCGCGGCGGCGGAGGGCAAGTCGGGGCCGACATCGCTCGCCACGCTGCCACCCTTGTACCAGCTCGTCGGCAATGCGGTCGTGGGTCGTGAGGAGGCGCATGAGCTGGCGCAGCGGGCGTTCGCTATTGCTCAGGCAAACGGCGCCCCGCCGATCGCGCTGCTCCCGCTCGACATCCGTGTGCGTGAGACCGAAAGTGCCGATAGCTGGAAGCAGGGTGCCTATGCCCGCGCTATCACGCCGCTGCTGTCGAAGCCCGGTTATGCGCAGGATCCGCAAGCGCGATCGGCGCTGCAACTGCTCATAGCGGACTCGACCAGAAGCCGAAGCCGGCGTGTGGCGCCGTTACAGGCGGTCGCGGACGACAAGGGTTTGGCAGCGAACGACCCGATGCGTGTCGGTGCGCTGATCCGGCTGGCGTCGCTACAGCAGCAGGCGGGGGATCCGGTGGCGGCACGTGCCACGTTCGACCGGTCGGGGCTGGCGGCCAGCCAGTGCGCGATCCTCGATGCCCCGCCCCGATTCCTTTCGGCCGGCGGCACGTTCCCGGATGAGGCCCGCATCTGGGGATTTGAAGGCTGGACCCGGACACAGTTCGATGTGGGGCCGGACGGCAAGGTGCTGAACGAGCGCGCCGTGCTCAGCTATCCGCCGTTCGTTTTCACCAAGGCCGGCACACAGACCGTCGCGGGCGCCCGATATACGAAGACGTTTCGCCCCGATGGCGGTGTCGGCTGCGGCGGGCTTTCCCAGAATGTCCGGTTCAAGATGCCGGGATGATTCTGCCCTCCCCGTAGGGGGAGGGACTGACGTCACACCAGCACCTTCTCCGGCCGGCCGATCTCGTCGAGAACCGTATCGGCGGCGATCTCCATCAGCGGTTTGATGTGGCCGTCGCGCATGTCGTACACCCAGCCGTGGAGCGCCAGTTCTTGGCCCTTGGCGAATGCATCCTGCACCGTCTTGGTACGCGCGAGGCGAACGAGCTGGTCGCGGACGTTGACCTCGACGAACCGGTTGACCTTCGCTTCCTGGGTCGGCTGCGCATCGATCTCGTCGCGGTGATCGCGCAGTACTTCGCGCGCTGTGTCGAGCCACTCGTCCACGGGGCCGTCCAGCCCACCTTGCAGCGTACCCATGATGCCGCCGCAACCGTGATGGCCGCATACGATGACATGCTTCACCTTCAGCACGTCGACCGCATATTGCAGCACCGACATGAGGTTCAGGTCGTGATCGTTGACGAGGTTGGCGATGTTGCGGTGGATGAACATCCCGCCCGGCTGAGTCATCGTCATCTGTTCGGGACTGACGCGACTGTCCGAGCAGCCGATCCACAAGAATTCCGGCTTCTGGCCGACCGTCTGGCGGCTGAAGAAGTCGGGATTCTCGTCGGTATGCTCTGCGACCCAGGCCTTGTTGGCGAGCAGCAGCTGTTTGTAGCGTCTCATGTGTACAGAACCTCGCTCGATGGCGCGTTGATCAACGCAGCACGCTTGCCGGCGATATCGCCGCGCAGGCTGACGGTGATACCGCGATATTCCGCGCCTTTGATGAATGCGTTGATGATGTCGATATTGTCGAGGTCGACATAGCTGGTCGACGACAGATCGATCAGCACCTGGGTATTGTCAGGCACGCGGTTCAGCGACTTCTGCAATTCATATTTGTGGATGAAATACAGGTTGCGGCGGGCACGGACGAGGCAGTCGTCGCCATCGCAGGCAAAGGTGATCGCGGTACGGAAGTTGCGTGCAATGACGAACACGAAGCCGACTACGATGCCAATCACGATGCCCTCGAGCAAATCGGTGAACAGGATCGCGCCGACCGTGACGACGAAGGGGATGAACTGCGTCCAGCCCTGCTTGTAGCGTTCCAGAAACAGCTTCGGCTTGGTCAGCTTGTAACCGGTCGCGATCAGCACCGCGGCAAGCGCGGAGAGCGGGATCAGGTTCAGCAGCGACGGGATCAGTGCAACGCTGATCAGCAGCCAGAAGCCGTGGAGCATGGTCGAAAGCTTGCTCTCCGCCTTGGCGTCGACATTGGCCGACGATCGGACGATCACCGACGTGACGGGAAGCCCGCCGATCATTCCCGACAGGATGTTACCCCCGCCCTGCGCGAGCAACTCCCAGTTCTTGTCGGTGGAGCGACGGCGCGGATCGATCTCGTCGACCGCTTTCACGCTGAGCAGCGACTCCAAGCTCGCGACGATTGCGAGCGTGACCGCAGTTGTCCAGACGATGCCCATGCTGATGCCGGAAAAGTCCGGGAGCGTGAACAGCGTGGGAAATTCGGAAAGCTTCTGCGTGACGGGTACCTGGACGAGATGTGTCGCCTGGAGCTGCCAATCAGGCTTCACAGCGCCGAGCAACGCATTGCCGAGTACGCCGATCAGGACGACGACGAGCGGGCCGGGGACGAACCGGAGCGGGCCATTTTTTGGTTTCGCGCCGTCCCACCAGAACAGGAATGCCAGGCTGATCCCGGCAATCAGGATTGCACCGGGGGTCACGCTCGCGCTCAGGCTTTCGATGATTCGCGAGAAGGTGTTGACGCCGTTGGCGGTGGAGAATTCGAAGATCCCCTCGGCCTCGCGGTCGAAGCCGACGGCGTGCGGAATTTGCTTGAGGATAAGAATCAGGCCGATCGCGGCCAGCATCCCGGTGATCACCGAGGAGGGCACGAATTCGCTGAGGATACCCGCGCGCGTCAGCGAAAACCCGATCTGAAGCACGCCCGCCAGCACGACGGCCATCAGGAACATCTGGTAGCTTGGCATGCTTTCGATCGCCGCAAGGACGATTACCGTCAGGCCCGCAGCCGGTCCGCTGACCGACAGCGGCGATTTCGAGAATAGCCCAACAGCGATGCCGCCGACGATTCCGGCGATGACGCCTGCGAACAGTGGCGCACCTGACGCTAGCGCAACGCCCAGACACAGGGGCAGGGCAACAAGGGCGACCACGATCGACGCGGGAAGATCGGCCCGCCACGTGCTTAGCTTCGGAATGAGAGTTTGCACCAAGGCTCCTGTCGCCGCGACGTCGGCCGGGATGCGCCCGGAGCAGACGCTTTACCCTATGCCAGATGACAATTTATTCATGTTCATTAGGCGATGAACGCCTCCTGACTCAAGGCGCAATGTCGGTCCCGGCCGCAGGTACGGCCGCGTGGCTTGATCGTTTGGCGGTGCGGTACGCGGTTGCGTTGTCGGTGGGGACGCCTATCTCGAACGGCTATGGCGCGAAGCACGACACGTACACCCGATTGGGGATTTCCGCGGTGGCGCGGCTATGGCTCGAGCAGCGAGGCGGTGACGGTTCGATTGTGCGACCGGCACGGCTGCAACGAACCCGGCAATTGCCCGGCGCCGAAATCGCCCAACAGCCCGGACCGCTGGTATTTCTGCATGACGCATGCGGGCGAGTATAATCGCGGCTGGAATTATTTCGAAGGTCTGAGCGCTGAGGAAGCCGCCGAGCGCGAGGCGGCGGAAACGCGCACCGCGGATGGCTATGCGGATCCTAAGCATTATGCCTGGGCGGGATCGGGCGACGGCAGTCGGTCGCGCGACGAGATGCGTGCGCTTGAAGTGCTGCAGCTCGAACCCGATGCGACGTTCGAGGATGTCCGTGCCGCGTGGCGGCGAATGGCCAAGGCCAATCACCCCGATGTGCGTCCGGGCGACAAGGATGCAGCAACACGGTTCCAGGGTGTCCAGGCCGCTTACGAGGTCTTGCGCGCCGCAGAGGATGCACGGACGTGGAAGCCGGCGTGATCCGCG
>NZ_JPJC01000063.1:0-14703 GCF_000733135.1 Sphingomonas sp. FUKUSWIS1 | reverse complement strand
GAGCCGCTGGCAGGGCAGCGTGCTGGTCTGCGGCAAATGTTCGAAGAAGCTTGCAGGCGGGTTCGGCGACAAGCGCCGCACGCCGCTCGCCAAGTTGTTGCGCGCCGCGTTCGGGCTGAAGAAGGGACGCAAGGCCGACCGCGGCGTGGTCGAAGTCAAATGTCTCGGGGTATGCCCCAAGAATGCGGTCGTGATGATCGATGCGGCCAAGCCGGATCGGTGGATGCTGGTCCCCGCCGGCGCCGACGTTGGCGAGATCGTAACGACGCTGCGCGGGGGTGATGCCGCTCCGCCGTCCCCTTCCCGGGTGGAAGACGGCCTCAAAGCCGCCTAGCTGGCGTAGCGTTCGGCGGTCTCGCGGATCAACGCGATCATGTTCGGAATTCCCTGCGTCCGGTTCGAACTGAGTTGCTTGCCGAGATCGAACGGCGCCAGTTCCGCACCGATGTCGGTCGCGACGATCGCCGCCGGCGGTTGGTCCTGCACCGCTTGAAGGACGAGCGCGATGATCCCCTTTGTGATCGCGGCGTTCGAGTCCGCGAGGAAATGGAGCCGGCCGTCGTCGGTCTTCATCGGATAGACCCACACGGATGCCGAGCAGCCGCGAACCAGCGTCGCATCGGTCTTCAGCGCATCGGGCATTGGTTCGAGATCGCGTCCGAGGTCGATCAGAAGGCGGTAGCGGTCGTCGGGTTCGAGGAAGTCATATTCCTCATGGATATCGGCTAGCTTGGGCATGGCGTCGCGGTACTCCCGCGTCATCTCGCCCGCAACCGCTGCGCGTGCGGCAGGACACGATTGCCGCGCTACAGGTCGACCCCGGCGGCGATCGCCTCCAGCTTCTTGATGCGTTCCTTCAGGTCTGCGATCTCGATGCGCGCGCCAGTCGACACCGCCACGGGCAGGCCGGTGTCGTGCGCTTGGTCGATCTCCAGGCGCCTGATCGACAGCCAGCCGCGCCAGCCGGCGAGTCCCGCGGTGACGATCATCGCGAGCGCCACCAGGCCGGTCAGCGCGAGCGTGATATAGACGTTCGGTTCGGTCATGTCCGCCTCCTCCTAGCGGTCGCGGAGCCGCTCGATCTCTCGGTCGAGATCGACGCTCTTGTGGTTGTCGGTGATGACGCGTTCGAGCACCTGGATGCGCTCCTTCATCTGGCGCACCTCGTCGCGCAGACGCAGCGTGTCGGCGGTGTCAGCCGGGGCGGAAAGCGATCCTTGGGCTTGGTACCGCGCCCGGAGCACGCGGGAGACCGCCACGATCAAAACGATACAGACGACCATCGTGAAGGGATTCATCGGTCAGCTCCTGAATACGGATTAGTTTAGGGGGCGCTCGTCGCGGAGCAGGTCGATCTCGTCCGCCAGGCCGATCCCGCGGTCGGTGACGATCCGTTCCAGCACCCTCACGCGCTGTTCGAGACGTTCATTCTGTGCCGCATATTGTGCGGACTTTTCAGCGACGAGCTGTGCATCGATTTCCATCCGGCGCTGCCGATAGGCGAACCAGGGCTTCACGAAGACGCCGCCGAAGATCGCGAGCAGGCCGCAGGATATGCCGAGGATGGGGATGAGCAGGGGGCTGATCATGGCGGCGTCCTCTATCGCGGCTGGAGGCGGAGAGCCTCGATCTCGCGGGCGGTACGCTCCGCGGGATCGGTGGCGATGCGCTCAAGAACGGCAATCCGCTCTTCGAGACGGGAGACCTGGCCGGTCAGGCGCTCGTTCTCACCGGACAGTAGCTCCAGCTTGCGGGCGTCGTTCGGGTCGACCCGGTGCGTCTTTCCGCTCCACTCATCCGCCAGCGCATAGCCGTGCTTTGCGCGGATCCAGTTGTTGATCACCCATCCCATCGTCGTGATCGCGATGATCGCGACGACGAAGCCCGGTCCACCCCAATTCATCGTCATTCTCCCCGTCTACGCCGCGTCTCAGCGCAGGCTGTCGATCTCTGCCGCGAGGCTGCTGCTGCTGCGGCTGGTATAGTGCGTCTCGATGTCGGCGAGACGACGATCGATGTCGCGGAACTTGCTGCGGACCTCTGCGGTCGAGCGCTTCGGGTTCGAGCGGACGCCTTGCCAGAACTTCGCGTCGTCGGGTGTTTCGTACAGACCGAACGGCTTTGGCTGTCCCATCCACGCGACCAGCCAATAGGCGATCAGTGTCCAGGGAAAGCCCCCGGCCAGCGTCAGCAGGACGACCGAGACGCGGACGATGAGTACATCGATCCCGGTATAGTCGGCGATCCCCGCGCAGACGCCCTTCCATTTGGCGTTCTGCTTGTCGAGGTAGAATTGGGTGCGGCTGGCGGACATTTCAGTTCCTCCGATCCATGTTGCGTTCAAAGCGGGTGTCGATCGGGCGGTCAGCCTGGCGATCGGACAGATAGGACGACTGGCTGGTGCCGAGCCCAGGCTTCCAGTCGGGATTGTCGGCGGCGATGATCCGCTCGACCGTCAGCACCCGGTCCTCGAGCCGGCGGGCGAGGAGCTGCATCTCGTCGAGCAGTCGTTCGTCCTCATCGGTGATCTTGGGTGCGGTCTTCCACTTGGTGACATAATGCAGGATCAGCCAGGGCAGCCCGACGAGCGCGCCGAGAATGGCGACGAGTCCTTCGAAATCCATTTCAGTCGTCCTTCTTCAGGCGGGCCTTGAGCGCGGCGAGCTGGGCATCGACCTTGTCGTTGCTGCGCAGCTCGGCGATCTCTTCCTCAAGCGTCTTGACGACACCGAGCCCCATCGCGTCGGCGCGACCCTCGGCCTCGTCGACACGTCGGTCGAGAATGTCGAAGCGGCTGAACGCCTCGTGCGTCTTCGGGCCGTTGTACATCTCGCGAAGCCGGGTGCGGTTGTTCGCGCTTTCCAGCCGCGTCTGAACTGCGTTCTGCTTGGTCCGCGCCTCGCGCAGCTTGGTCTGCAGCTTGGCGATGTCCGCCTCGGAGGCACTAAGCGCGTCCTCGAGGACGCCGACTTCCGCCTTGAGCTGCTCGGCCATGTCGGACGCCTTCTGGCGTTCGACCAGCGCAGCCTTGGCAAGATCCTCGCGGTCCTTGCTCAGCGCGAGCTCGGCCTTCTCGGTCCAGTTTTCCTGGAGCTGTTCCAGCTTGGCGATATGGCGGCGCATCTCCTTCTGGTCCGCGATGGTGCGCGCGGCGGAGGCGCGGACCTCGACCAGCGTTTCCTCCATCTCCAGGATGATCATCCGGATCATCTTGGCCGGATCTTCCGCCTTCTCGATGAGGTCGGCGAAGTTGGCGGCGACGATGTCGCGGGTGCGGGAAAAAATGCCCATGTAAATTCTACTCCAGGGATCTTCGTGCGGCGGACGAACCTTATGCCACGATTGCGGTGTGTCGCGTAGCGGGCGCCTGATGCGCGGGCGCCACCGCCGCGAGAATGAAGGTGGCGCTGACGACGAAGGTGCAGGCGAGCGTTGCGACGGTGCGGACGATGTCGGTCTTGATCATGATGAGTCCCCTTTGAGGCGATGGTTGGTTCCGCCTTTGGGCGGGTTGTCCAAAGCTTTGCATCAGTCGTGCCAGTTTTAGAAAAGCCCGGAAATCATGCGGTTGTGCCGGCTGAGCGTCGAGCGCGCAGATTGTTCCTTGCTATGCGTTGGGAATTTCCGCCACACTTTGGCAATGGAGAGAACAACGCAGGTCATCGGCCAGTCCGGCGCGTTCATGGGAGCGCTCGAACGTGCGTCGCGCGCGGCGGCGCTCGACCGACCGGTGCTCGTGATCGGGGAACGCGGCACGGGCAAGGAACTGGTCGCCGAGCGACTCCACCGGCTGAGCCCGCGTTGGGACCAGCCGCTCGTGATCATGAACTGCGCCGCGCTGCCCGAGACGCTGATCGAGGCAGAATTGTTCGGACATGAGGCCGGCGCCTTCACCGGTGCGACCAAGGCACGGGTCGGGCGGTTCGAGGAGGCAGATGGTGGAACCCTGTTCCTCGACGAGCTGGGCACGCTGTCGATGGCGGCGCAGGACCGGTTGCTGCGCGCCGTCGAATATGGCGAGATCACGCGGATCGGCTCGTCGCGGCCGCTGCGCGTCGACGTCCGGATCGTGGCTGCGACCAACGAGCATCTGCCCGACAAGGTGATGCGGCATGAATTTCGCGCCGACCTTCTCGATCGGTTGTCATTCGAGGTCGTCACGCTGCCCCCGCTGCGTGCGCGGGCGGGTGACGTGATGGTGCTGGCGGACCATTTCGGTCGACGAATGGCGTCCGAGCTCGGGCGCGAGCGGTGGGAGGGGTTCGGACCCTCCGCACGCACTGCTCTCGCGGACTATGACTGGCCGGGCAATGTCCGCGAGCTGCGTAACGTCGTCGAACGCGCGGTCTATCGCTGGGAGCATGAGGGGCCGATCGATGCGATCGAGATCGATCCGTTCCAGTCGCCGCACAGGCCAGGCGCTGCGGATCGCAAGCCAATCCAGCCGCCGGCCGCGGTGGCGCCGTCTGCCGGCGGGACTGGTAACGCGGCAGAGGATGACGCCGACGATCCGGTCGTCGCGTGCGAGGACGGGCCGTCGGATTTCAAGTCGCGCGTGTCCCGGTTCGAGCGTGACCTGCTGTCGCGCGCGCTGGCCGAGCATCGCTTCAACCAGCGCGCTACCGCCGAGGCGCTCGGGCTCAGCTATGATCAGTTGCGACATGCCCTCAAGCGGCACGAGCTGTTGCACGCCAGCGGCTGATCGACGTCCGGTCCGCTTGTGTAACGACCGTCCGGGGACCATTTGGGGGCCGCGGGCGTTTGACGTCCGACCCCATTCACCCATTGTCTTTGAGGAGACTCCTGATGGCTTTCGAACTTCCCCCGCTGCCTTACGCCTATGACGCGCTCGAGCCCGTGATCGATCAGGAAACGATGAAGTTTCATCACGACAAGCATCATGCGGCATACACGGCCAAGCTGAACGAGGGCGTCGAGAAGGACTCCGCGCTCGCGGGCAAGTCGATCGAGGATATCCTCGGCATGATCTCGTCGCAGCCACCGCTCGTGCGCAACAATGGCGGCGGTTTCTGGAACCACGACTTTTTCTGGAAGACGATGGCAGCCAAGACGGGGCAGGCGCCGTCGGGCAGGCTCGCCGAAGCGATCGATCGCGACTTCGGTAGCCTCGACAAGCTCAAGGACGAGTTCAACACCAAGGGTGCAGGGCAGTTCGGATCGGGCTGGGCATGGCTGATCGCCGATGACAGCGGCAAGCTGAAGGTGACGAGCACGCCGAACCAGGACAACCCGCTGATGGACGATGCCAAGGAGCCCGGTACGCCGCTGCTCGGCAACGACGTCTGGGAGCACGCCTATTACCTGACGTACAAGAATGATCGTCCGGGCTATCTGAAGGCGTGGTGGGATATCGTGAACTGGGACGTCGTCGGCGAGCGTTACGCGAAGGTCGCTGGCTGAGCCGATCCCGTTACCGTCATCCCGGGTTGGCCGGGATGACGGAAAAGGATTACCCTTCGGGCGGCAGGTCGGTGACGGCCTTGTCGCCCGTTTGCAATCCATGCTTGAGCAGCATCGGGATGTTGGCAAAGGCGAAGATCAACGTCATCGGGATCGCGCCCCAGAGCTTGAAGCCGACCCAGAAATCCCACGTGGTGTTCCGCCAGACGACTTCGTTCAACACTGCCATGAACACGAAGAACACGGTCCAGTTGCGCGTGAGCTTGCGCCAGCCCTCGGCGGTCAGTCCTGGATAGGCGGTGCCGAGCAGCGACTGAAGCAGCGGGCGCCCGGTCACCAGCCCGAAGGTCAGGATGGCGGCGAACATCGCGTAGATGATCGTGGGCTTCATCTGGATAAAGCGCTGGTCATGGAAATAGATCGTCAGGCCGCCGAACACGACGATCAGGGCACCCGACATCCACAGCATCGGCGAGATATGGCCCGCCTTTACCTTCGAGACGATCATCGCGACGATCGTCGCGACGATGAACGCGGTCGTCGCGGTGACCACGCGCGCGATCGGTGCGCCGGGGGTGAGGAAGTTCACCGCGAAGAAGATCGCCAGCGGACCATAATCGATCGCCATGCGCAGGCCGGGAGACAGGGGGGGCTTGGTCACTATTGTATCCAGGAATTGCGGTAAGACCGGAGAGCGGGGCGGCGTGTTATTTTCGGACGCTTTCGACGCCCGCGATGATCCGGCTGACCTCGTTTGCGTCGAACGGGCGCAGGTCCGTCATGCCTTCGCCGATACCGATCGCGTGGATCGGCAGGCCGTATTTCTCCGCCGCTGCGACCAGCACGCCGCCGCGCGCGGTGCCGTCGAGCTTGGTCATCACGACCCCGGTCACGCCCGCCACTTCCTTGAAGACCTCGATCTGCTGGAGCGCATTCTGCCCGGTCGTTGCATCGAGGACGAGGACGATGTCGTGCGGGCTCTCGGGATTGATACGGCCGAGCACGCGACGGATCTTGGCGAGCTCGTCCATCAGTTCGCGCTTGTTCTGCAGGCGGCCCGCGGTGTCGACGATCAGCACGTCGATCCCCGTCTCGGTCGCCTTCTTTACCGCATCCCAGACGACGCCTGCTGCGTCGCCGCCTTCCGGTCCGGTGACGATCGGCACGCCAACGCGCTCGGCCCAGGTGCGCAACTGGCCGATCGCAGCGGCGCGGAACGTGTCGCCTGCCGCCAGCATGACGCCGTAATCCTGTTCCATCAGCAGATGCGCGAGCTTGGCGATGGTGGTGGTCTTGCCCGACCCGTTGACGCCAATCACCAGGATAACCTGCGGGCGTGGGAAGGCGTCGATCTCGAGCGGCTTGGCGACCTTGGCGAGGACCTTTTCGACCTCTTCCGCGACGATGACGCGGATGCCGAGCTCTTCCATGTTGCGCTCGAAACTGCCCTCGGCAAGACGATGGCGGATGCGGCCGGCGGTTTCGGGACCGAGGTCCGATGCAATCAGCGCCTCCTCGATCTCGTCGAGCGTCGCATCGTCGAGCCGCGCGCCGCTAAGGCCCGCAAGATTGCCGACGAGCCGGTCAGAGGTACGCTTGAAGCCGCCGATGAGTTTGTCGTGCCAGCTTGGGGTGGTGCTCATAGGGATTCCCGTGTTGCGCTCAGGCGCTCGCCCAGAACGCCGGTGATCGTGATTCGAAGGATGTCGCCTGGTGCCGCAGGCGCGTCCAGCAGGACTTCCGCGAAATTTCCGACATGGCCGCGGTCGCCCGGACGTTCGACCAGCAGGTGCTGCGTCGTCCCAACCAGCTTCTGCAACCATGCCGCGCGAACAGCCTGGCCCGTCTCGCGGAGGATCGCGGCGCGTCGGCGGCGGATCTCGGGCTCGACCTGCGGCATCCGGGCGGCGGGTGTGCCGGCCCGCGGTGAATAGGGGAAGATGTGCGAATGGACGATGTCGCAGTCAGCGATCAGCGCATGCGTGTTCTGGAACATCGCCTCGTCCTCGGTCGGAAACCCGGCGATCAGGTCCGCGCCGATCGCGATGTCGGGACGGGCGGTCTTGAGCCGCTGGACGAGCGCCACGCTCTCGGCGCGCGAATGACGTCGTTTCATCCGCTTCAACACCATGTCGTCGCCCGCCTGGAGCGAGAGGTGGACGTGCGGCATGATCCGGGGCTCGGTCGTCAGAAGCGCGAAGAGCCGGTCGTCGATCTCGATGCCGTCGAGCGACGACAGACGGAGCCGCTCGAGCCGCGGCACCGCGTGCAGAATGCGCTCGACAAGCTGGCCGAGCGTGGGGGCGCCGGGAAGGTCGGGGCCATAGCTGGTCAGGTCGACGCCCGTCAGCACGATCTCGCGGTGTCCCGCATCGACCAGCCCGGCGACCCGGTCGACGACCGCGCCCGCGGGGACGGAGCGGCTTGGTCCGCGTCCGAAGGGAATCGCGCAGAAGGTGCAGCGATGATCGCAGCCGTTCTGGACTTCCACAAAGGCGCGGGCATGCGACGAAAAGCTAGCAACCAGATGCGGCGCGGTTTCGCGAACCTGCATGATGTCGCTGACGACCACCGGTGCGAGCGTGGCCCATGCGGCTGGGGAGAGCTTGTCGGCATTGCCGATCACGCGATCGACCTCGGGCATCGCCGCGAAGGCACCCGGGTCGATCTGCGCTGCGCATCCGGTGACGACAATCTGCGCATCCGGGCGATCGCGCCGGGCCCGGCGGATCGCAACCCGCGTCGCCTTTACTGCCGCGTTGGTGACGGCACAGCTGTTGACCACCACCACGTCCCGCCCGGCGACGAGCGCGCGGATGGTCTCGCTTTCGGCGATGTTGAGACGGCAGCCGAGGCTGACGACCTCTGGCAGCGGGGCAGACGGCATGATGCGCGATCTAGGAGGGGCGGGGGGCAAAGTCCACGGCTTGCAGCGCCGGGCTGGAGTAAGGATGGCCGCTGGGCAGTCGGGACGTCCGTGGTCAGGCCGGAGCGGGTCCGCGATCAGCCCGCGAGTCGTGGCGCAATGCCGCGGACCGGCGGGAAGTCGCCATCGGGCTGGTGTGCGAGCAGGCGCTGTTCGGCGAGCAGTCGACGCAGTTGCGCGGCGTTCATGGGGCGACCGTAGAGATAGCCCTGTCCCTTGGCACAGCCGAGCGCGCGCAGCCGCTCCTCGACCGCGGCATCCTCGATGCCCTCGGCGGTGACCGGCAGGTTCAGGCTGTCGCCAAGCCGGACGATCGTGTTGACGATCGCCATGCTCTCCGCATTGTCGAGGATCGACGCGACGAAGCTGTGGTCGATCTTGATGCGATCGAACGGGAGCGCGCGCAGATGCGCAAGGCTCGAAAAGCCGGTGCCGAAATCGTCGAGCGCCAGCCGGATGCCCTGATTCTTCAGGCTGCCGACGATCGACTGGGCAAGCGCCAGATTGTCGAACAGCGCGCTTTCGGTGACCTCGATCTCGAGCCGGCTGGCGGGAAAGCCCGTCTCGACCAGCGTTTTGATGATCTTTTGCGCCAGCCATGCGTCGCGCAGCTGTACCGGGGAAATGTTGATCGACAGCGTCAGCGCCGAATCCCAGTCGCGTGCCGCAGTACAGGCTTGGCGCATGAGCGACAGTGACAGGTCGCCAATGACGCCGATCTCCTCGGCGATCGGGATGAAGACGTCCGGGGGGATCATCCCGCGTGTTGGATGGTCCCAGCGCGCCAGAACCTCGAACCCGGTGGTAAGCCCCGTGGCGAGATCCACCTGCTGTTCGAAATAAGGAATGATGTCCTGCGCGGCGACCGCGAGGCGAAGTCCGGACTCGAGCTCGCCACGCACCTGCAGCGACTGCTCCATCGCGGTGTTGAACCAGACGTGGCGATTGCGGCCCGCCGTCTTGGCCGCGTGGAGGGCGATGTCCGCGTTGCGCAACAGCGCGTCGATCGAGGCACAGTCCGCGTCAGAACGCGCGACACCGATCGACACGGTGGCGTGAATGTCGACGCCGTTCGCACGGAAGGGCCGCGCGAAGCCGGTGACGAGACGCTCCGCGATCCGATCGGCTACCCCTTGATGCGCCGGATCGAAGACGAAGGCGCAGGCGAACTCGTCCGCACCCAAGCGTGCCAGAAGGCTTGATGTGGGGGCGATGGCCGCGATCGTTTCCGCGACATGGACGAGCACCTGGTCGCCGACGGCATAGCCGTGCATGTCGTTGACGCTCTTGAAGAAGTCGACGTCGATCGTGAGCATCGCCACCACCTTGCCCCGGCGTCTCGCGCTGCCGAACAGGGTCGCGCCATCTTCGGACAGACTGCGGCGATTGAGGAATCCGGTCAGCGAATCCCGCTGTGCCAGAACGCGGGCGCGATGACCCGCATCGGTCGCCTCGTTGAGCTCGGCAGTGAGCGTGCGATAGCGCAGGCAGCCAAAGAGCAACAGCGCGACGTTGAGCAGCACGGCGACAACCAGACCTTGGTCGATACCGGAACTGCGTCCCGTCAGACGGGCAAAGATGCCGACCAGAACGGCGCCGCCCGTACCGACGAGCATCAACGCTGCAGCCCCGGTCACGGCGCCGGTGACGAATTCCCGGTTGATGGTGCGGGGCGAACGGGTCGCCGCCGGCGGTGCGGTCATGGGCTGGATCGCCTGTGAGGTCGGGGCGGACACACATATGACATAGCATAAGTGTAGGACCGGTTAAGAGGGTCGATCCGTCCAATATGCCGGGGAGGGACTTTGACGCTGGACGCCGTCGCAGCGCATCGACGGACGGGTCGCTTGCGTCGGCGGCCCGGGTCGCGTAAGCAGCACGCCACGTTCCGTTACGGGGCACATGTGACGAGCATCCAAGGATGCACGCTGGCCGGCGAGGTTTCGCCCGCCGGCGCTTTTGCGTTGGGCGTCGTCATGTGTCCGGTAATGGTGATTGGGAGTGTCTCGATGTTCGAAAGCCTGAGCGATCGTCTTGGCGGCGTCTTCGACCGCCTTCGCGGCCGGGGTGCGCTGACCGAAGCGGACGTGCGCGCGGCGATGCGCGAGGTTCGTGTAGCGCTGCTCGAAGCCGACGTCGCGCTGCCCGTTGCGCGCGACTTTGTCGATAAGGCGACCGAGAAGGCGATCGGCCAGAACGTCCTGCGCTCGGTCACGCCGGGGCAGCAGGTCGTCAAGATCGTCAGCGATGCGCTGGTCGAGATGCTGGGCGCGGATGCGTCCGAGCTCGATCTGGGCGTCACGCCGCCCGCGATCATCATGATGGTCGGGCTTCAGGGCTCGGGCAAGACGACCACCACCGCCAAGATCGCCAAGCGGCTGTCGGCAGGGCCGGGTGGGCGCGATCGCAAGAAGGTGCTGATGGCGTCGCTCGACGTCAATCGCCCGAACGCGCAGGAACAGCTCGCGACGCTCGGCACGCAGATTTCGGTCGCGACCTTGCCGATCGTCACCGGCCAGCAGCCGGTCGATATCGCACGGCGCGCGATGCAGGCGGCCAAGCTGCAGGGCTTCGACGTCCTGATGCTCGATACCGCGGGTCGCCTCCATGTCGATCAGGCGCTGATGGACGAGATGAAGGCGGTCGCCGACGTCGCGAACCCGGCCGAGATCCTTCTCGTCGTCGATTCGCTGACGGGTCAGGATGCGGTCAACGTCGCGCAGAACTTCTCCGATCAGGTGCCGCTGACGGGGATCGTGCTGACCCGGATGGACGGCGATGCGCGCGGCGGTGCGGCGCTGTCGATGCGTGCGGTTACCGGCAAGCCGATCAAGTTTGCGGGTACCGGCGAGAAGCTCGATGCGCTCGAGGCGTTCCATCCCGAGCGGGTCGCCGGGCGGATCCTCGGCATGGGCGACGTCGTCAGCCTCGTCGAGCGCGCCGCGGAGTCGATCCAGGCCGAAGACGCCGAGCGGATGGCGGCCAAGATGGCCAAGGGTCAGTTCGACATGAACGACCTGCGGGCTCAGCTGGCGCAGATGCAGCGGATGGGCGGGCTCGGCGCGTTGGCGGGGATGATCCCCGGCATGAAGAAGGCGCAGGGCGCGGTCGCTTCGGTCGGCGGCGAGAAAGTTCTCGTCCACATGGATGCGATGATCGGATCGATGACCATCAAGGAGCGCGCCAAGCCCGAGCTGATCAACGCCAAGCGCAAGATCCGCATCGCCAAGGGCTCCGGCACCACGGTGCAGGAGGTCAACAAGCTGCTCAAGATGCACCTCGAAATGTCGACCGCCATGAAGAAGATCAAGAAGATGGGCGGCATGAAGGGCATGATGGCGATGCTCGGCAAGGGCGGCATGGGTGGCGGTCTTGGCGGCATCGGTAACGCGATCGGCGGGCCGCAGATGGGCGACATGCTCAACAAGGCCGGCGCAGGTGGGCTCCCTGGGGGCAATTCCGGGGGTGGCCTGCCGGGTCTGGGCGGGAAGATGCCACAGCTGCCTGCGGGCTTCGACGATTTTCTGAAGAAGAAATAACCTCTTACTCAACCCATTACCCCGGCGTTTGCCGGGCGAAATATTAGAAAACGAAGGAAAATATCATGGCAATTAACATTCGTCTCGCACGTGGCGGCTCCAAGAAGCGTCCTTATTACAAGATCGTCGTTGCCGATGCGCGCAGCCCGCGTGATGGCCGCTTCATCGAGAAGATCGGCAACTACAACCCGCTCCTCGCCAAGGACAACGAGCAGCGCGTGCAGCTCGACGCCGATCGCGCAAAGCATTGGCTGAGCGTCGGCGCACAGCCGACCGACCGCGTCGCCCGCTTCCTTGACGCAGCAGGCGTTCTTGAGCGTTCGGCCCGCAACAACCCGAACAAGGGCAAGCCCGGCGAGAAGGCCACCGAGCGCGCTGAAGAGCGTGCGACCAAGGCGGCCGAAGCTGCCGAGGCCGAAGCGGCTGCAAAGGCGGCACCTGCTGCCGACGCGGATGCTCCTGCCGAGACCGAAGAAGCCGCTTCGTAAGATCGTCTTCCACGTCATCCCAGCGAAGGCTGGGATCCAGCGCCAGAGACGGCAGCGTCCTTGGCTCTGGATCCTGGGTCTAGCGCAGGATGACGGTTTGGAGTGGGCCACGCCCGCACCCGAATGGCGGTTCATGCGTTCTTTGTCGGTCCATCACCCACAAGGAGCGCATGATGACCCCCGATCCAGATCCAAGAACAGCCCCCGCACCCGAGGACATCGAAGATGCCAGCAATGAAGGCGTCTCCGCCGAAGACCCCGCAGAAGGCGCCGACGATAGCCCCGGACCCGACACCGGCTCCGCGCAAGGGTAGCGTCACGCTCGCCGTCGTGATCGGCGCGCACGGTATCGGCGGCGAAGTGCGGCTGAAGGTCTTTGCCGAGACCATGTCGGGCTATAAGAGTTTCAACGACGGTACGCTGACGCTCAAGTCGGCGCGCCCTGGCAACAACGGCACGATCGCTCGCTTTGCCGAGGTCGCCGATCGGAACGCTGCCGAAGCGATGCGCGGGACCGAATTGACGGTGCCGCGATCGTCGTTGCCACCGCTCGAGGATGGCGAATATTACCACACCGACCTGATCGGGCTCCCCGTCGTCTCTACCGATGGTGAGGCGATCGGACGCGTTGTCGCAATCGATAATTTCGGTGCGGGCGACGTGATCGAGATCGAACGGCCGACTGCAAAGCGGTTCATGGTGCCGATGCGCGTTGAGGCGGTTCCAGAGTGGGATGCGGAACGACTCGTAGTCGAGGCGTCTTTCGCTACCGAATAGTTCCTTCGAGCTTAGCTCTTTCACGAACGCGGGGGCCCCGCCTTCGCGGTGAGGCATCCAAAGTCAGCGCCGGATCGGGCGCTGCTCCGACAGCATGTTGCGGATGGTCGTTGCGGCCACTCCGGCTTCGCCCATCGCGTGGCTGATCTGGTCGAGCCCCTTCACCACGTCGCCCGCCGCGAACAGCCCGGGGATCGAGGTGCGCTGGTGGTCGTCGACTTCGAGGCAGCCTTCGTCCGTCGCACGTGCGCCGGCGGCGACGGCAAGTTCCGACCGGATGACCGAGCCTAACGCCGGATAGACGCTGTCGAACGACAGCCGCCCGTCGACCGTGTCGAGCGCGAACCGGCCGTCTTCGATCGCGTAGTTGCCGCAGGGGCCGCCGACGCGGACGATACCGGCGTCGTCGAGGGCCGCCTCGCAGGCGGGATCGAGATCATGGCCGCCGTCCGGGGCGATCAGGGTGACGTCGGCGGTGTAGCCGCGCAGGAACAGCGCCTCGCGCATGCCGTGGTCGCCGGTGCCGATCACGCCGACGCGCTTGTCGGTGACCTCATAGCCGTCGCAGATCGGGCAATAGCGGAGAAGCCCGGCCTCCAGGGCTTCGTCATGGAGCGCGTCGGGCATGGCGGGGCGGTTGTTGACGACGCCTGTTGCCAGCAGGACGCTGCGGGCGCGGGCGCGGCGGTCGCCCAAACGGACGGTGAAGCCGTCGTCGTCCACCTCGATCGCATCGACCCGCGCGGCCTCGCGCACCGCTCCATAGGTCTCCGCCTGCGCCAGCATCCGGGCGAGGAGGTCGGTGCCGCGGATGCCTTCGGGGTAGCCGGCGTGGTTGTGCGTGCAGGGGATCAGCGCGGCGCGGCTGCTGCCGCAGTCGAACAGCCGGATCGAGAGGTGGAACCGCGCGAGATAGATCGCGGCGGTGAGGCCTGCGGGGCCGGCGCCGATGATGATGCAATCGTCCATCCCGCTATAAGCGCGGCGCGGCGAATCCGTTCCGGTGGCGAAACGCTCGATCGCTATCGCAAGCCGGGCGCGGGAGTGATAGCGGCGTGCGGCATGAGCTATTGTCGTTGGTCGGAAGGCGATCTCCACGCCTATGCGTCGCACACCGCGGACGGGGTGCGCCGGTACGTCGCGCAGGTCGCTGAGCCTGCGATCGAACGGTGCGGGGTGGAGGCGGAGTATGTCGAGGACAGCGCCGACGCGTTCCTTGCACGCCTGAAATGGCTGAAGGCGCGGGGGTGTGAATTCCCCGCCGACGTCGTGCCCAAGATCCTCGCCGCGGCGCAGGAGGAGGCGCGGCTGGCGCGGCTGGCCGCGGGCGAGCTGCCCTGGGCGGCGACGATCGTGACGCTGTACCCCGAGATGTTCCCCGGGCCGCTCGGCACGTCGCTGGCCGGGCGGGCGCTGGGGGAGGGACGGTGGTCATGCGAGCCCGTCCAGCTGCGCGACTTCGCGACCGACAAGCATCGCTCGGTCGACGACACGCCGGCGGGCGGCGGCGCGGGGATGGTGCTGCGCGCGGACGTGGTCGCCGCGGCGATCG
>NZ_JPJC01000062.1:12375-22504 GCF_000733135.1 Sphingomonas sp. FUKUSWIS1 | reverse complement strand
GGGGTCGCCGACGAACATCAGACGGGACCGGCCCTGGTCGATCATGCGGCGGCCCGCGAGACGTCCGCCCGCGACATTGTCCGAGCCGATCGTCAGATGGTTCTGGTCCGCCCGGTACGCGCCCCACACGACCAGCGGCGCATAGCGTTGCGACACGCGTTCGATCACCGCCCCCTGGTCGGACTGGCCGACGAGGAGCAGGCCGTCGATGCGGCCGCTGTCGACCAGCCGGTCGAGCCAGTCGTCGCCGTCGGGGATGACCCGCGACAACAGGATGTCATAGCCGCGTTCGACCAACAGATCGGCGAGCAGCCCGAGCAGGGTCAGGAAGAACGGATCGGTGAGATGCTGGGTGCGGGCATGGCCGAGCGGCAGGACGAGTCCGATCGCGCCGGTGCTCTTCAGCCGCAGGTTGCGCGCGAGCTGGTTGGGACGGACGTCATGTTCCTGCGCCAGCGCCTGGATGCGTGCGCGGGTCTGCGCATTGACGGACGAATGCCCGGCCAGGGCCCGTGACACGGTTGCAGTCGAAACGCCGGCGAGCACGGCCAGATCGGCGAGCTTCATTGCGATAGGATATCCTCATCGTCACGGGTGATCGCCCGGTCGTACCGTCAGCCGCGCCAAGCCGCAATTGCGCGCGATCGAAGCGGGGTGCTTACGACGGGGGGGCTAAAACAGAAAACGTTTTCTGTTGCGTCCTTCACCTGCTGTCGGTACGAGCGGGATACGCAAAGCGACAGAGCTGTTTGCCGCCCCGCCATAAGGTGACGTCGGGGCGGTGGCGGCGTTCGCTCGTGCCCGCGGCTCCGGGGAGTCGTCACCGTCCACGCCAGCCCGAGAGACGCAATTGAGCATCGATCTTACCATTCAGAGCCATGGTGCGCGTCTGGCGGCCATCGGCGGCGTGCCGCTGGCCTTCCTGGCTTATGCGGCCTTCGCGTTCAGCGACGCGTCGGTACGGCTGCTCGAAGGCGCGTTCAGCCCGTTCCAGGTGACGTTCACCGGTGCGCTGCTCGGCCTGGTCGCCTTGCCCTTCGTGCGCACGCCCGGCGACCGCCTGCTCGACGTGTTCAGCGCGACGCGCCGCTCGCTATGGCTGGCGCGCGCGATCGGATCGTCGATCAGCGGCCTGTCGAGCGTCGTCGCCTTCACGCGGCTGCCGATGCCCGAGGCGTTCGCGCTGATCTTCCTGATGCCGATGCTGGTGACGTTGCTGTCGATGCTGTTCCTGAAGGAACAGGTCGGTGCCTGGCGCTGGGCGGCGGTGGCGATCGGGTTCGTCGGCGTGCTGATGGTGCTGCGACCCGGACTGCGAGCCTTCGATCTGGGCCATGGCGCGGCGATGCTGTGCGCCCTGTCGAGCGCGATCGTCATCGTGCTGTTTCGCGCCGGCGGTGCGGGCGAGAAGCGCGTGTCGATGCTCGGTGCGGGGCTGATCGGACCGCTGGTGATCAACGGCGCGGCACTGCTGTGGCTGCAGGCGTTCCGCTGGCCGGACGGGGCCGAGATGGTCCTGCTCGCCGGTTATGGCCTGCTCGCGATCCTCGGCCAGGCGCTGCTGATGCTGGCGGCGCAACGCGTCGCGGTCAGCCGGATCGCGCCGCCGCAATACAGCCAGATGATCTGGGCGGTCGCGCTCAGCTACACCGTGTTTCACCAGAGCGTCGACCTGCCGACCTTTGCCGGCATCGCCGTCATCATCGGTGCCGGCCTGCTGACCTGGGCGCGCGAGCAGATCCGCCTGCCGTCCTGGCGTCGCCGCTTCGCGCTGCGCCCGCGCTGAATATCCTTTCGACAACCACGGAGTCCTCCACGTTTTGACAGATCACAGCATCGCCCCATCCCTGACGCGGCGCAGCCTGACGGCGCGCAACGAGCCGAGAATTCCCGAACCCTATGCCAATGGCGACCGGGTGCTGCGGACCGCAGCGTTCGTCGCTGCGGTGTGCGGCGCGCTCTATGGCTATGACACGGGGATCATATCGGGGGCGCTGCTGTCGATCACCGACGAGTTCGGGCTGGATCATCGCCTGCAGGAGATCGTCACCGCGGCGATCCTGGCGGGCGCGGTGATCGGTGCGCTGGCGACAAGCTGGCTGTCCGAACGGATCGGCCGCAAGCTGTCGGTGATGGGGGTGAGCGCGCTGTTCACGCTGGGCGCGATCGCCTGTGCGATGGCGCCCAGCGTCGGCGCGTTGATCACCGCGCGGGTGTTCCTGGGCATGGCGGTCGGCGGATCGACGCAGGTCGTGCCGATGTACATCTCCGAACTCGCGCCGCAGCATCGTCGCGGCAATCTGGTGACGATGTTCAACGTCGCGATCGGCGTCGGCATCCTGCTCGCCAGCATCGTCGGGTTCGGCCTGCACGACGTCTGGAGCTGGCGGACGATGGTCGCGGTTGCGGCGATCCCCGCCGCGATCGTCTTCGTCACGATGGCGTTCATGCCGCGCAGCCCGCGCTGGGCCGCGGAGAATATCGGCATCCACGCCGCGATCGACGTGCTGCGCCGCGTGCGGACCACACGCCGCGAGATCCGCCACGAAGTCACCCAGATCCGCGATGCGACGACCGAAGCGGATCCGGCCGATAGCGGCTGGCGCGGCATTCGCCAGGCCTGGGCGCGGCCGGCGCTGATCGCGGCACTGGGGGTCGCGTTCTTTACCCAGTGCGGCGGGCTGGAGATGATGATCTACTATGCGCCGACCTTCCTGTCGGGGGTGGGGTTCGGCAAGGAATCGGCGCTGCTCGCCAGCCTCGGCGTCGCGATCGTCTATGCGGTGATGACATTGCTCGGCTGTCTGTTCGTCGACCGGATCGGGCGGCGGCGGCTGATGCTGGTGATGATCCCGGGCTCGGTCGTCAGCCTGATCGGGCTTGGCATCATGTTCGCCAGCGGCGCGCATGGCGGGTGGCAGGGCTGGCTGACGATCGGCTTCCTGCTGGCGTTCATGCTGTTCAATTCGGGTGGCATCCAGGTGTGCGGCTGGCTGCTCGGCGCGGAGATGTTCCCGCTGGCGATGCGCGGCCCCGCGACCGCGCTGCACGCGGCGATGCTGTGGGGTAGCAACCTGATCGTCACCGGGACCGCGCTGTCGCTGGTCCATGCGATCGGGCTCGGCTCGACGATGTGGGTCTATGCCGGGGTCAACCTGGCGTCGTTCGTGTTCGTGCTGCTCTTCGTGCCCGAGACGGCGGGCGCGAGCCTGGAGGATATCGAGGCGGCGCTGCGCAACGGTCGGTTCCGTCCGACGCGCGGGCACACGGCGATCGCCGCCGCCGCCTGACCTAAGGCTCAGGCGGGGCTATCAGGCGGGGCTGACGATCGTCCCGTTGAAGACGAGCCGGACGGCGTCGCCCCCCGCACCGGTCATGCGTTCGACGAGCAGCGCCAGCGCGGCATGCGCCATCTCGTCGACCGGCTGCTCGACGACGATCGGCGCGGCGTCGAGCAGGCGCAGCCAGGTGGCATCGTCGAACCCCGCGAGCCGGACGGGGGATGCCGGGGGATCGGAGCGCGCGCGCAGCACGACCGCCGCCTCGAGCATCAGGAACGTGTCGCCGACGAGCACCGCGTCGCAGGCGGTGTCGGCGAGCGCGGTCCGCACGCAAGCCGCCCGCGCCGCGGGTTCGTGCGGCACGTCGATGATCTGGGCTGGAAGCGCGTGGCGGTCGAGCGCGGCGGCATAGCCGCGACGGCGGTCGACCGCAGTGCTGCCGCGCTCGCCGAACAGGCCGGTGATCCGCCGACAGCCCGATCCGTGCAGCGCGTCGACCAGCGCGCCCGCCGCGCCGGCATTGTCGAGCTTGACGCTGTCGACCTGCGGCGTCCCCTCCACCCGATCGACCAGCACGAGCGGTGTCGCGGTCTCCGGCACGCCGCCGGCCCGGGTCGGGGCGAGGATGATGCCCGACACGCGCTCGTCCTCGAGCAATTGCAGGTAATGGCGTTCGCGCGCGGGATCCTCGCCGCTGTTGCACAGGATGACGCGCAGCCCCTCGCGCCAGGCATAGCCCTCGACCGCCTGGACGAAGGCGACGAAGAAGGGGTTGCCGATATCGGGCACGATCAGCCCGATCACGCTCGCGCGCGTCGAACGCAGCCGCCGCGCCGCCAGATTGGGGCGATAGTCGAGCGCGGCCAGCGCATCGTCGACCCGGCTGCGATAGGCAGGCCGGACGGGCTTGCCCGACAGGACGCGCGACACCGTCGCGATCGAGACGCCTGCGCGTGCAGCGATGTCCTTCAGTCCGATCGTCACGTAACTCAGCCCTTTTCCCCGCCGACCTCTAGGCGGCGGCGGGTGTTTGTCCACCGTGATGGCACGGTGGTGCGTTTGACCGCGGCGAATGGCGAGTCCATGTTTCGCAAATGAACCGACCCCTGTTCCGCCGCCGCGACGCGCTTGCCGGCATCGCGGCCACGCTCGCCGCCGCACCCGTCTCCGCACAGACTGCCGGCCGCTCGTCGACATCCGCCGACGCGGCGGCTCTTCTCGACCGGCTCGCGTGGCAGCTGCTGACGCTCGATCCCGGCAAGGCGACCGGGCTCGGCCTCGACACCGGCGCGCATGCGGCGTTGCGGGGGCAGCTCGACGACCGGTCGCCCGCGGGCATCGCGGCGCGGCGGCGCGTCCTGACCGACGGGCTGGCTGCGCTCGGCCGGTTGCCGCGCGACGGGATCGACCAGGCGACGCTGACCAGCATCGCCGTGACGCAGAGCGCGTTCCAGACCGCGCTGGACGGGATGGCGCTGCCCTACGGCGTCGCGACGATCGGCGACTGGCGCAACACGCCCTATGCCGTCATCCAGAATGTCGGCGCGTGGCTGGACGTGCCGCAGCTGCTCGACGGCGATCAGCCGCTGCGCACGGCGGCGGATGCCGAGGCCTATCTCGCGCGCGTGGCGGCGATGGCGAAACAGCTCGATGACGAGACGGGCAGGGTGCGCACCGCGCGCGAGCAGGGCTTGGTGCCGCCCAGCTTCCTGCTCGACAAGACGCTGGCCGGGATGCGACGCACGCTGGCCGAGGCGGCAGCGGTCGATGGTCCACTGATCGGGCCGCTCGCGCGCAAGACGCAGGCGATCCCCGGTGACTGGACCCGGCGTTCTACGCAGATCGTCCGCGATGCGGTCATCCCCGCGCTCGAGCGGCAGATCGCCGAACTCACCGCGCAGCGCGCGGTCGCAACTGACGTCGCCGGGCTGGGATCGCGCCCGCATGGCGCGGCCTGGTATGGCTGGGGGCTGCGTGCGGGGACGACGACGCGACGGAGCCCGGCGGAGATCCATGCGCTGGGGCGTGCGCAGCTCGTCGAGCTTCAGGCGCAGATGGACAGGATCCTCAAGGGCTTCGGGCTGACCAAGGGGACCGTGGCGGAGCGCGCGGCCGAATTGCAGCGTCGGCCGGACATCGCCTTCCCCAACGACGATGCCGGTAGGAAGCAGATCGTCGCCTATATGCAGGGCCGGATCGATGCGATCCGGCCGCGCCTGCCCAAGGCGTTCCGCACGCTGGTGACCGCCAGGCTCGAGATCCGGCGGATGCCGCTCGCGCAGGAGGCGGGGGCGCCCGCCGCCTATGGCGGGCCGGGCGCGCTCGACGGATCGATCCCGGGCAAGATCTGGGTGAATCTGGGCGATCCCACGATCCACAACCGCGTCACGATCCCCGATCTGGTGTTCCACGAGGGCATTCCCGGGCATGTCTGGCAGGGGGAATATGCGCAGCAGCTGCCGCTGATCCGATCGGTGCTGGCGTTCAACGCCTATACCGAGGGCTGGGCGCTCTACGCCGAACAGCTCGCCGACGAGCTCGGGCTCTATGACGGCGATGCGGCGGGGCGGCTCGGTTATTTCATGGGGCTGTCTTGGCGCGCGGTGCGGCTGGTGGTCGACACCGGGATCCATGCGATGGGCTGGACGCGCGAGCAGGCGTTGCGCGAATTCGTCGCCGCGACCGGACTGCCGATGAGCAACGCGGTGAGCGAGGTCGAGCGCTATTGCGCCTGGCCGGGTCAGGCCTGTGGCTACAAGATCGGCCAGACCGAGATCGTCGCGCAGCGGACCCGCGCCAAGGCCGAATTGGGTACCCGGTTCGACGTGCGGGACTTCAACCAGGCGGTGCTGGCTGGCGGCAACGTCCCGCTCGACGTGCTGACCGGCAATGTCACGCGGTACATCGCCGCGCGCAGGGGCTAGTCGCGCCTCACGCTCACGGGCCGATATCGATGTCGCGGGCCTCGGCACGCCGCGCCGCCGATCGCTCGAAACCGAGTTGTTCGGCGACGGGATCGTTCCAGCCATAGGGGTCGGTACGGAAGGCGACCTTGCCGGCGTCGCCGACATAGACATTCTCGTACAGCAGCCGCACCGGGATGCGGCGCGGCAGCGGGACAAACTGCATCTCGCCCGACGCCTGCGCGGTCTGCCATGCCTCGGTAACGCCCTGGTCGTCGGCGAGCATCTGCGCGAAGCCGATCGCATCCTCGACGCGGACGCAGCCATGGCTCAGATGCCGCTGGCTGCGGTCGAACAGCCCGGGGGCGGACGTGTCGTGCAGATAGATCGCCTGGTCGTTCGCCATGTCGAACTTGACGAGGCCGAGCGCATTGCTCGGGCCGGGCTGCTGGACGATCCAGCCGTCGCGCAGGACCATGTTGTGCTCCTGCAGATAGGCGTCGTCGACATTGGCCATCTCGCCGTTCTGGATCGACTTCGGCACGGTCCAGGTCGGGTTGGCGACGAGGCGATAGATCGGTGAGGACAAGGCCGGCGTCTCGCGACCGGGTTCGCCGACGATCACCTTGCGCTGATCGACGAGCACGCCATCGCGGTAGTAGCGCAGTTGCGAGGCGGCGGTGTTGACGTCGATCCGCGTCGCCGGGGGCGTCCGTTCGAGCCAGCGCCGCCGCTCCAGCGCCACCGCGAGCGCGCGCGCGCGATCACCTGGTCCGAGATTGAGGACCTTCAGAGTCTCCGGCCCGACGATCCCGTCCGCGGCGATGCCGTAATCGGTCTGCAGCCCCTTCATCGCGTCGGCGATTGCCTGCGTATAGACCGGGGCGCTAGACGGGGTGGCCGGCTGGAGGCCGGCGATGGTCGAGGCGGATTGCGCCAGCGTCGGCGCGGTGACGGGGCCGGGGCCGGGCGTCAGGAGATAACCGCTCTCGACCAGCTGTTCGACGATCGTCGCAACGCGCGGATCGCGGGTGCCGACGCGGATCAGCGCGGCAGCGCCCGTCTGGGCGGGCGCCTCGAGCGGTGCGGGGCCGGCTGGTGCGGTGAGCGCCTTCTCGCTGAAGACGCGATAGGCATCGGACAGCAGGCGATAGTCGGCATCCTGCGGCGCCAAGCTTTCAAGCCAGTCGTCGACCTTGTGCCGCGCGATCGCGGCGACCAGCCCGGTGGCGAGGTCGACGCTGGGTCGCGGCAGGGTATAGACCTGATGCAGCGTCGCCGGATCGACACGGCCCCTTGCCAGTGCACCGGCATAGGCGAGCGCGACGCGCGTGCGGGCGACGTCGATATCCGCCGGGGCCGCGTCGGCGGGCAGGTCGGGCAGGAAGGCGACGTGATCTAGGCCATGGCGGCTGCGGTTGCCGAGCGCAGTGTTGAGCGCCGCGACATCGGCATCCGACCAGACCGCACGCCACTTCGCCTTGGTGTAGACCGCGCGGACGGTCGCGTCCGTCACCGCCTGCCGGCTGATGACGACGCCGCCGATCGCAGCGGGCGCCGCGCTCGGCTTGGCAGGGGGCGCGGCGCGCTTCGGCGCAGTCTGGGCGGGCTGGGCACCGGCGGCGCCGTTCATCAGGAGGAGTGCAAGCGGCATCGCGCCGGACGCGAGCCGGGCTCGCAGGGTCGTCACTATCATTGCTGATCAACGTACCAGTCGCCGCATCGGCTCAGATCGACGGCGAAATTCCTGCGAACCACGCTGCATAGGGGGTGTTGGCGGCCATGTGGCGATTGTAGTCGGGCGACCCGTCGTGCCACCAGACCGGGCCGCGTTCGCCGAGCGCATGCTTGGCCGCATCGACGTCGGCACGTGCAGCGGCGACCGCGTCGGCATCGTCCCGACGTCGGGCTACGCCGACCGCGCGTCGCGCCGCCATCAGTGCCCGGACCAACTCGGCCCGATCCGCTTCGGGCAGCGACGGATCCGCGCACCGCCACAACCGGCCGCGGACGACGAAATAGCGGCCGTCGGGGGTCGTCGGATAGGCCTTGGGGGGCGTGCTGCCGGTCATGCCGGGCTCAGAGCATCTCGAGCGGTTGTGGCGACCGCGGGCGGGGAAACGCCGTGTCGAGCGCGGCAAGATCCTCGGCCGACAGCACGAGATCGGCGGCTGCCCGGTTTTCGCGGACATGCGCCACGCTCGCGGCCTTGGGGATCGCGATCGTCGCGGGACGTTGCAGCACCCAGGCGAGCGCGACCTGCGCGGGCGTTGCGCCGATGTCGCGGGCGATCCGCGTCAGTGCCGGATCAGCGAGGAGCCGGCCCTGCTCGACCGGACTATAGGCCATGACGGGAATGTCGTGACGGTCGAGCCAGGGGAGGAGGTCATGCTTGGGACCGCGCCGTGTCAGGTTGTAGAGGATCTGGTCGGTCGCGCAGCTCTGTCCGCCCGCCGCATCGAGCTCGGCCATGTCCTGCGTATCGAGATTGCTGACGCCCCAGTGGCGGATCTTGCCCGCGGTCTTGAGCCGTTCCATCGCCTCGACCGTCTCGGCCAGTGGTACCGACCCGCGCCAGTGCAGCAGATACAGGTCCAGCCGGTCGGTCCTCAGCCGCGCAAGGCTCGCCTCGCAGGCGGCGGTGAGGCGATCGCGCGAGGCGTTCTGGGGATAGGCCTTGCTGACGAGGAACAGCGTGTCGCGGACGTCGTGGAGCGCATCACCGATCAGCGTCTCGGCGGCGCCGTCGCCATACATCTCCGCCGTATCGATCAGCGTCATCCCGCACTCGACGCCTGCGCGCAACGCTGCGGTCTCGGCCTCGCGACGATCAGCGCGCTCGCCCATCATCCAGCTTCCCTGGCCCAGGGCAGGCACCGTCTCGCCGCCCGGGAGAATCACCGATTTCATCGTCTGCCCCAATCGCTCTGGTCATCAGGGGTCAACGCCGGTCGGACGCGCGGGATGCGTGCCGCGAGGGTTGTATTGCAAATAGTGTATCGGGGGATCTTGCCGCGATCTGGCGCGGGGCGTCTCGCCAGAAGCGAGATTTCGCGGCTTGAAAATGGCTCCCTGAGTAGGATTCGAACCTACGGCCACTCGATTAACAGTCGAGAGCTCTACCGCTGAGCTATCAGGGAACGTTGCCGGAGGCGGCTCTATAAACGGCCAGTTGGACGATGCAACCCGGTTTTTGTCGATTTCTGCAACAAATTGCGCCGGGGCCGGGGCTATGCTGCGAACTGTTCCATCGTGATGCGGTCGTCGAGCGCATGCTCGGGATCGAACAGCAGGGTGAGTTCGCGCGCACGGTCCATGCAGATGTCGACCTGTGCCACGTCGCGGATCTCGCGCTGGTCGGCGACCGCGGAGACGGGGCGCTTGCCGGGGTCGAGGACGCGGATGCCGATCCGGGCCTTGTCGGGCAGGATCGCACCGCGCCAGCGCCGCGGACGGAAAGGGCTGATCGGCGTCAGCGCGACCATGCCCGAACCGAGCGGCAGGATCGGGCCCTGCGCGGAGAGGTTGTAGGCGGTCGAGCCTGCCGGGGTCGCGACGAGGATGCCGTCACAGGCCAGTTCGGCGAGCACGACGCGGTCGTTGACCGTCACCTCGAGCTTGGCGGTCTGGCGCGTCTCGCGCAGCAGCGAGACCTCGTTGATCGCGGGGAGGGTGAGGGTGCGTCCGTCGATCCCGGTCGCGGTCATGCTGAGCGGTGTGACCTTGAACGGCTTGGCGCGCGAAAGGCGGTCTTCGAGGCCGTGATGCCGCCACTCGTTCATCAGGAAGCCGACGGTACCCAGGTTCATTCCGAAGACCGGGACCGCGGGCTTGCGCCGTTCGAGCATCGCATGGAGCGTCTGCAACATGAACCCGTCACCGCCGAGCGCGATGACGACATCCGCCTCCTCGGGCTCGACCCAGTCGCCCAGATCGGCGAGCTGG
>NZ_JPJC01000062.1:0-12281 GCF_000733135.1 Sphingomonas sp. FUKUSWIS1 | reverse complement strand
GGCGGGGTGGCGGAGGCTACCAGCGCCCGGCGGACATAGTCGGTCACCCGCCGGTGACGCTCATATGACGCGCGACCGCGGGACCTTCGCCCTCGCCGATGCGGAAGTCGTGCCGCTTGGGCTTGGCGTAGAGGCCCGCGTCGATCGCTTCGTCGAGCCCGGTGATGCCGCCGTCGCGCAGCGCACCCTTCAGGTCGACCTGATCGTCATGCCCGAGGCACAGATACAGCTTGCCCTCGGTGGTGAGGCGGACGCGGTTGCAGCCTTCGCAGAAATTGGCGGTCAGCGGCGAGATGAGCCCGAGCCGCGTACCGGTGCCGTCGACGTTCCAGTAGCGCGCCGGTCCGCCGGTCTTGTACGAATCGCGCTCGAGCCGGAACCGGGTCTCGAGATCGCGGAACACGCCGGTGAGCGGGAGGAAGCGATCGGTGCGATCCTCGTCGATCGCGCCGAGCGGCATCGTCTCGATCAGGGACAGGTCGAACCCCTCGTCACGGCACCAGGCGAGCATCGGTGCGATCTCGTCCTCGTTGAAGCCCTTGAGCGCGACCATGTTGATCTTGATCGCGAGGCCCGCATCGCGCGCCGCCATGATGCCGCCGATCACCTGCGCGACGTCGCCGTGCCGGGTGATGTAGCGGAACCGTTCGGGATCGCGGCTGTCCATGCTGACATTGACGCGGCGGATGCCTGCATCGACCATCGCCGGCGCATGCTCCGCCAGCCGCGTGCCGTTGGTGGTCATCGTCAGCTCCTCGAGCCCGCGGCCGAGATTGCCACCCAGTCGCTTGACGAGATCGCCGACGTCGCGGCGGACGAGCGGCTCGCCGCCCGACAGGCGGATCTTGGTCACGCCGCGCGCGATGAACCGCTCGGCGATGATCGCGATCTCGTCGAGGCTCAGCAGCTTTGCGCGCGGCAGGAAGGTCATCGCCTCGGACATGCAGTAACGGCACCGCAGATCGCAGCGGTCGGTGACCGAAATCCGCAGATATTTGATCGTCCGCTGATGCCGATCGACCAGCGGACGATCGACGGTTGCGGAGTGGCTCGAAGGGGAGTGAGACGCCATAGCAACAGAGCTAGGTGGTGCAGTGTCGAGCGGCAAGTGCGTTCCAGGATTGGCGACGGGCGATGGGGTGGCTAGGTTGTCGGCGATGACACCGGCCACACTGGATACAAAGGACATGCTGAACAGAACGATGCTGTTCGCATGCTCGTTCCGTCACTTCGCGGAGATCGCTGATATTGCGGTGGCTTGCGGTTGGGATGCGGTGGTCACTGCGACCGCCAGCGGTATCGACCCGGCCTATGTCGAAAGCGGCGCGCCGGTCGTGCTGATCGATGCGCGCGGGGCGATCGCGCAGGGGCTGGCGGCGGCGCAGACGATCGCCCCCCGGGTGGCCGAGGATGGCGGGGCGCTGCTGTTCGTGCTGTCGCGCCGCGACTGTACGGCGCTCGACCGCGTGTTCGAGCTGGGGGCGACGCATTTCCTGATCGACCCGGCGAGCGACGGCGAACTGATCCAGTCGCTGCGCTTCGCGGCGCGCCATGTGACGCGCGCGCCGGGCCGGCCAGGCATCGTCGACCGCCGCGACGCGATGGCCGGCGCACGCTTCGGCCGCGATCCGAACCTCGCGCAGCAGTGGATCGCCGCGCGGATCGGCGACGGACAGCCGGTCTCCGTCGTGCTCGTCTCGCTGTCACGGCTCGACATCGTCAACGCCGCGCATGGTCGGCCCGCGGTCGATTCGCTGATCGAGGTCGCGGTCGAGCGAGCGGAGGCGGTCGCGGCGGAGGCAATGGCGGGCGCGGCGCGCGTCGCGCGTCTGGGCGGCGCGGATCTCGCGCTCGTGGTCGGGGCCGGGGCCGCGGACATCGCCGCGCTGATCGCGGCGCTCGACGAGGCGCTGGCGCGGCCGTTCGCGGTCGCCAACGCGCTGGCGGTACTCGGCTGCCGGTTCGGTGTCGCAAGTCACCAGCCGGGAGATCCGAGCGATCCCGTGGACGGTGCCGCGACGCTGATGCGGCGCGCGTTCGGTGCGCTCGCCAAGGCCAAGACCAGCGACGGGGCGATGCTGCAGATCGCATCGGCGGCGCACGACATGTCGCTCGATGCGCTGGCGATCGACCTGCATCACGCGATCGAGCTCGACGAGATCGACATCCGCTTCCAGCCGCAGGTCGAGATTGCGAGCGGACGGATCACGGGCGTCGAGGCGCTCGCGCGCTGGGATCACCGCAAGCTCGGGCCGCTGGGCGCGGATGCGCTGTTCGCGGCCGCGGACCGCGCCGATCTGGGGATCGCGCTGTCCGACCATATCCAGCGGCTGGTCCTGGCACGCGCGCTGGCATGGCCCGAGGCGCTGGCGACGCTGCGCGTGTCGCTCAACCTCACCGCGGCGGATATCGCGCGGCCCGGCTTTGCCACGCTGTTCCTCGCGCGGGTCGACGATAGCGGCTTTCCGCGCGGGCGCCTGACCGTGGAGATTACCGAGACCGGGCTGATCGCGGATCTCGCCAGCGCGTCGACGCTGCTCACCGAATTGCGCGGGGCGGGGTGCCGCGTCGCGATCGACGATTTCGGCACGGGCTATTCGAGCCTCGCCTATCTCAAGGACCTGCCGCTCGACTATGTGAAGATCGACAAGGCGCTGGTCCACGACATCGGCGGCAGCCCGCGCGACCGGGTCGTCGTCGCCGGCGCGATCACGATGGCGCGGTCGCTCGGCCTGTCGGTGATCGCCGAGGGGGTCGAGACGCGCGAGCAGCTGGAGCTGCTCGCAGCGTGCGGGGCCAGCCTGTATCAGGGCTTCCTGCTGTCCGAGCCGGTCGGCGACGCGGCCTTGCTCGAACTGGTGACCCGGACATGAGCCGGGCAGGATCTGCCATGATCGTCGCGGTTGCTGCGGCGACGATCGCCGTCACGCCCGCGCTGGCCGCGCCCGACCGGGCACCCGCATCGGTGGCGATCCGGGAAGCGATGGCGGCGAGCGCGGCGGGGTGGAATGCGGGCGATCTCGCCCGGTTCGTCGCGGTCTATGCCGAGGATGCGGTGTTCGTGACGCCCAAGGGTCTGGTGCGCGGAAAGGCCGCAATAACAGCGCGCTATGCGCCGAGCTTCACGGGTGGTGGCAATAGCCGGGGGCAGCTGAGCTTCGTTCCCGCCGAGCTGCGCGGGATCGATCCGACGCATGCCCTGCTGGTCGCGCGCTGGACACTGACCGGCGCGACCTCGACCGAGACGGGGATGACGACCTTGCTGTTCGAGCGGCGCGGCGATGCATGGAAGATCGTCGCCGATCACAGCAGCTGAGCGCGGCGGCGCTCAGCCCGCCGCCTTTGCCAGCCCCTTCGACAATTGCAGCGCACCGTGCAGCCGTGCCTTGGGATCGCCCCAGGCGCGCTGGAGCACCAGCTTGCTGTCGGGCCGCAGCCGCGCGACGCCGTTGAGCCGTTCGACATAGGCGAGCAGCTTGTCGATGTTGGGCGGGGTGTCGTTGTGGAACGACACGAGCACGCCGCGGGGCCCTACGTCGATCTTCGACACGCAGGCACGCTTCGCGTTCAGCTTTATCTCGATGACCCTGATCAGGTTCTCGGTCGCGTCGGGCAGCGGGCCGAAGCGATCGATCATCTCGGCGGCGAACGCCTCGATCTCCTGACCCTCTTCGAGCTCGTTCAGGCGGCGATACAGCCCCATGCGGAGGTCTAGATCGGGGACATACTCCTCGGGGATCAGGATCGGTGCGTCGACCGTGATCTGCGGCGAGAAGTCCTTCGGGCGTGCGGAGGCGAGACCACCCGACTTGGCGTCCATGATCGCCTCCTCGAGCATCGCCTGGTAGAGTTCGAAGCCGACCTCCTTGATATGCCCGGTCTGCTCGTCGCCGAGCATGTTGCCGGCCCCGCGGATGTCGAGATCGTGGCTCGCCAGCTGGAACCCGGCGCCGAGCGAATCCAGATCGGACAGCACCTTCAGCCGCTTCTCGGCGGTCACCGTCATCTGCCGCTCGGGCGGGGTGACCAGATAGGCATAGGCGCGCGTTTTCGAACGGCCGACGCGCCCGCGTAGCTGATAGAGCTGGGCGAGGCCGAAGCGGTCGGCGCGGTGAACGATCATCGTGTTGGCGGACGCGATGTCGATCCCGCTCTCGATGATCGTGGTCGAGACGAGCACTTCGAACTTCTTGTCGTAGAAGGCGGACATGCGCTCCTCGACCTCGGTCGGCGACATCTGGCCGTGTGCGACGACGAAGCGGATCTCGGGAACCTGTTCGCGCAGGAACTCCTCGATCTCGGGCAGGTCGGCGACGCGCGGGGTAACGACAAAGCTCTGGCCGCCGCGATAATGCTCGCGCAGCAGCGCCTCGCGCAGGACGACCGGATCGAACGGCATGATGTAGGTGCGCACCGCGAGGCGATCGACCGGCGGGGTCTGGATCACCGACAGCTCGCGGATGCCTGACATCGCCATCTGCAGCGTGCGCGGGATCGGCGTCGCGGTCAGCGTCAGCATGTGGACGTCGGCCCGGAGCGCCTTCAGCCGCTCCTTGTGGGTGACGCCGAACCGCTGCTCTTCGTCGACCACGACGAGGCCCAACCGCTTGAAGTCGATATTCTTCGCCAGCAGTGCGTGCGTACCGATGACGACGTCGATCGTGCCGTTCGCCAGCCCCTCCTTGGTCGCCTTCGCCTCGCTCGCGGTGACGAGCCGCGAGAGGCGGCCCATGTTCATCGGGAAGCCTTCGAACCGGCTGACGAAGTTGTTGTAGTGCTGGCGCGCGAGGAGGGTCGTCGGGCAGACGATCGCGACCTGCTTGCCGCCCATCGCCGCGACGAACGCGGCGCGCAGCGCAACCTCGGTCTTGCCGAAGCCGACATCGCCGACGACCAGCCGGTCCATCGGCTTGCCCGCGGACAGATCGGCGAGAACCTCCTCGATCGCGCGGTCCTGATCCTCGGTTTCCTCATAGGGGAAGCGATCGACGAAGCTGGGGTAACCGCTGGCGTCGGGTTCGAGCACGTCGCCGGGATGGAGCGCGCGTTCGGCGGCGGTCGCGATGAGCTCGCCCGCAATCTCGCGGATCCGCTCCTTCATCTTCGACTTGCGACGCTGCCAGCCTTCGCCGCCGAGCTTGTCGAGCGATGCGCCTTCCTCCGACGAGCCGTAGCGCGAGAGGACGTCGATATTCTCGACCGGCACGTAGAGCTTGTCGCCGCCGGCATAGCTGAGCGCGACGCAGTCGTGCGGGCTCTGGCCGACCGGGATCGAGGTCAGCCCCTCATAGCGGCCGATGCCATGCTCGGTGTGGACGACCAGATCGCCGGGCGTCAGCGTGGCGAGTTCGGCGAGGAACGCGTCGGCGGATTTCTTGCGCTTCTTGCGGTGGACGAGGCGGTCGCCGAGCATGTCCTGCTCGGTGAGGACGGCGACGCCGGGCGCGGTGAAGCCATGATCGAGCGGGAGGACGACCAGCGCGACGCCGAAGCTTTTCGCGGTATCCGCGACGCCGAGCGCCTCCTGCCAGGTTTCGGCCTGCTTGCCGCCCTTCATCCCGTGATCGGCGAGCAGGCTCCCCAGCCGTTCGCGCGCGCCGATCGAATAGCTGGCGAGGATCGGCTTGCGACCCTGTTTGCGCAGTTTCTCGACATGATCGGCGACGGCTTCGTAGATGTTCGCCTGCGCGGCGCGTTCAGGGCCGAAATCGCGCGGGCCGTCGACGTCGAAGTCGAGTACGGTGGCGCTGGTCGGCTCGTGAAAGGGCGTGACGACATGCGCGGTGGCGGCGTCGAGCGCGGCGGACCAGTGCGACGCGTCGAGATAGAGCGCGGTCGCACCCAGCGGACGATAGCTGCCGGGCTGCGCGGCTTCGGCGCGCCGGCGGTTCGCATAATAATCGGTGATCGATTCGAACCGGCTCTCCGCCGCGGCGCCGACCCCGCTGTCGCGGACGACGACGTCGTCACCGCCGAGATGGTCGAACAAGGTCGCCATCTTGTCCTCGAACAGCGGCAGCCAATGCTCCATGCCGGCGATGCGGCGGCCGTCCGAGATCGCCTGATACATCGGATCGCCCGTCGCGGTCGCGCCGAACGCGTCGCGGTAGCGCGTGCGGAAGCGCTTGATCGACTCCTCGTCAAGCAGGGCTTCGGAGGCGGGGAGCAGGACGAAGCCGTCGATCCGGCCGGTGGTACGCTGGTCGGCGGCGTCGAAGGTGCGGACGCTCTCGATCTCGTCGCCGAAGAAATCGAGACGCAGCGCATGGTCCTCGCCCGACGGGTAGAGATCGACGATCCCGCCGCGGACCGCATATTCGCCCTGGTCGTGGACGGTGTCGGTGCGGACATAGCCGTTCGCCTGGAGCAACGTGGCGAGCTTGTCGCGGCCGATCCGTTCGCCGGGCGCGAGGCGGGCGACGAGCTGGCGGACACGAAACGGGGTCAGGACACGCTGGGTCGCCGCGTTGACCGTGGTGAGCAGGAGTTGCGGACCCTTGGGTTTGGCCTGCAGGCGGTGCAGCGCGGCGACTCGCTCGGCCATGATCCGCAGAGTCGGCGAGGCGCGGTCATAGGGAAGGCAATCCCAGGCGGGGAAGCTCAGCACTTCGAGATCGGGCGCGAAATAGGCCGCGGTCGAGGCGATCGCGCGCATCGCCGCATCATCGGGTGCGATGAACACCGCGCGCGTCTTCGCGGCGCGGGCAAGGTCGGCAAGCAGCGACGGCTGGAACCCCGATGGCACGCCCGACAAGGTCAGCGGGGTGGTCGCGGAGAGGATCGTGTTCAGATCTGGCATATTCGCTTCTCGTTCCCCGGCGAAGGCCGGGGCCCAGTTGGGAAGGCAATCTTAAATCAGGTTTTGACGTCAATCATCGACGTCCCCCAACTGGGCCCCGGCCTTCGCCGGGGAACAGTATCTCGGCGTTACTTCACGACCGTGACGTAGTTGATGTCGCGCATCGCCTGCATCATCGGGCCGTCCCATTCGGGCGGGCAGGGAATCGAGCCGATCGCCCAGCCCATGATGTCGACGTCCTGCTGTTCGAGCAGTGCCTCGAACCAGTCGAGCTGCTCGGGCGTCCAGCTGCGGCCATAGGTTTCGAAGAAGCCGCCGATCATCATGTCGGCTTCGCGCGTGCCGCGGTGCGAGCTGCGGAAGCCGAGGCGCTTGAGGCGGGTTTCGTGGTCCATCATATCTCCAACGCCGATTGACCGGCGACCCGCTGGCGGCGGGCGTCGGCTGGGCTATAGGGGGCAGATAGTCATGCGACCCGAAATCCTCAATCCGCTGTTCGCCGAAACCCTCGTCCTGAAAGGGGTGGGGCCTGCGCTCGCCAAGCCGCTCGACCGGCTCGGGCTCGCGCGTGTCGTCGACGTCGCCTTCCATCTGCCGACCGGGTATGTCGATCGGGTGCCCCGCACCGAGCTGATGTCGAGCGATGCCGGGCGGATCATCGTCATCACGCTGACCGCGCGCGAGTATCGCGTCAGCGCGGGGCGTGGCCCGACGCGGGTGCAGGCGACCGACGAGCATGGCAACTATGTCAGCCTCGTCTTCTTCGGCGGCAGTTCGGGCTGGGCGAAGAAGCTCCTCCCGATCGGCGAGGCGAAGCGCGTGTCGGGGCGGCTCGACGAATATGGCCAGGAACTGCAGATCGTCCATCCCGATATCGTCGAGCAGGACGAGGAGTTGCGCGAGCGCGAGCCGATCTATCCGCTGTCGGAGGGGCTGACATCGCGGCGGCTGGCGGCGCTGACGACGCAAGCGGTCGCGCGGGCGCCCGATCTGGCCGAGTGGATCGAGCCCGGGCTGAAGGCGAAGCGCGAATGGCCGGGCTGGCACGAATCGCTGGCGCGGATCCACGCCGATCCCTCGGATGCCAAGGCGCGCGAGCGGCTGGCCTATGACGAGGTGTTCGCCAACCAGCTCGCGATGACGCTCGTCCGGGCTGATACCCGGAAACGACGCGGGCGGGCGCTGCACGGCGACGGGCGGCTGCGGGGCATGCTCAAGCTGCCCTACACGCTGACCGGCGCGCAATCGCGGACGGTGGGGGAGATCGAGGGTGACCTCGCGCAGACCGCGCCGATGCTGCGGCTGCTGCAGGGTGATGTCGGCTCGGGCAAGACTTTGGTCGCGGCGATGGCGATGCTGATCGCGGTCGAGGCGGGCGCGCAGGCGGCGATGCTCGCACCCACCGAGATCCTCGCGCGCCAGCATTACGAGACGCTCAGGAAGACGCTCGCCGGGCTGCCGATCGCGGTCGGCGTACTGACCGGGCGCGACAAGGGGCGCGTGCGCGAGGCGACGCTGATGGCGTTGGCGAGCGGCGAGATCGACATCCTCGTCGGCACGCACGCGATCTTCCAGGACGCGGTCGCGTACAAGGACCTCGCGCTGGTGGTGGTCGACGAGCAGCACCGGTTCGGCGTCGCGCAACGGATGACGCTCCAAGCCAAGGGGATCGCACCGCCGCATCTGCTGGCGATGACCGCGACGCCGATCCCGCGCACGCTGACGCTCGCGCAATATGGCGAGATGGACGTCAGCCGGCTCGACGAGATGCCGCCGGGCCGCCAGCCGATCGAGACACGCGTGATTTCGGAGGATCGGCTCGACGACGTCGTCAACGCGCTCGGCCGGCATCTCGCCGACGGCGGGCAGGCCTATTGGGTGTGTCCGCTGGTCGAGGAGAGCGAGAAGAGCGACCTCGCGGCCGCGGAGATGCGCGCGGAGACGCTGCGTGCGCGGTTCGGCGACAAGGTGGCGCTCGTCCATGGCCGGATGAAGCCCGCCGAGAAGGACGCGGTGATGGCCGAATTCTCCGCCGCGCGCACCGCCGTGCTGGTCGCTACGACGGTGATCGAGGTCGGCGTCGACGTGCCCAATGCGACGCTGATCGTGATCGAGCATGCCGACCGCTTCGGCCTGGCGCAGCTCCACCAGCTGCGCGGTCGGGTCGGGCGCGGGAGCGGGCGGTCGATCTGCCTGCTGATGCGTGGGAGCTCGCTCAGCGAGACGTCGCGCGCGCGGCTGGCTTTGATGCGCGAGACCAATGACGGGTTCCGGATCGCCGAGGAGGATCTGCGGTTGCGCGGCGCGGGCGAACTGCTCGGCACGAAGCAGTCGGGCGAGATGGCGTTCCGGCTCGCGACGCCCGACATGATGGCCGACCTGCTGCAATGCGCGCATGACGATGCGCGGCTGCTGATCGATCGCGACGGCGGGCTGGAGGGACCGCGGGGGCAGGCGGCACGCACCGCGCTGTACCTGTTCGACCGCGATGCCGGGGTCGCGTTGCTGCGATCGGGCTGACGGGCGGTCCGGTCAGCCGGTCCGGAGCATCGCCGCGAGCATGCCGTAATAGGCCTTGGGCGGGATCGTCCGGTCGAACGCGCAGCCGATCCGTCCGCCGAGCGACCAGCGGACGTGCGCAAGGATGTCACCGACGATCGGCATGCGGACGTGGAGCCGCTCGCCGGCGTCCAGATCGCCGTCGCAACGCGCCATGAGGCCGCTTGGCGAGACGTTGACCAACGTAAGCCTCAATTCGGTGCCTGCGCTGTCCGCCGCACGCGTGCGGTGCATCACTTCGTCGCGCGGCTCAGACCGCGTCTCGTGCCTAGACGTCGCTTGGTTCGGCATTGGTCAGTCCCCGCTGTGCCCCGGTCGAGGGCTAGGCCGACATCATGAAGCCCGTGCCACCAAGCATCCCTAACGCAGTGTTCATGACCGTGCCGGTCCGGCGGGTCAGCCGGGCAGCAGCATTCCGTGACGCTTCTTGCCGAGGCTGAGGCGGACCGGCGCGGCGACGGGGATCGTGGCGGCGGGGTCGCGCAGCGGTTCGCCGTCGACGCGTACCGCGCCTTCGCCGATCTTGCGTCGCGCCTCGCCATTCGATGCGACGAAGCCGAGCCCGACCAGCGCCTCGACGACGCCGATGCCGGTCCCGGTGCAGGTCAGGCTCGGCAGGGCGTCGCCCGACGCGCCTTCCGCGAAGGTCTTGCGCGCGGTCTCGGCCGCCTGCTCGGCGGCGTCGCGGCCGCGGCACATCGCGGTTGCCTCGTTGGCGAGCACGACCTTCGCGGCGTTGATCTCCGCGCCTTCGAGCGCCTCGAGACGCGCGATCTCGTCGAGCGGCAGGTCGGTGAACAGCCGCAGGAACCGGCCGACGTCGCGGTCGTCGGTGTTGCGCCAGAACTGCCAGTAATCGAAATGCGGCAGCTGATCCTCGTGCAGCCAGACCGCGCCCGACATCGTCTTGCCCATCTTGCCGCCGTCCGCGGTCGTGATCAGCGGGGTGGTGACGCCGTACACTTCGGTGCTGTCCATCCGGCGCGAGAGCTCGATGCCGTTGACGATGTTGCCCCACTGGTCCGAGCCGCCCATCTGCAGCCGGCATCCGGCGCGGCGCGACAGTTCGAGAAAGTCGTAGGCCTGGAGGATCATGTAGTTGAATTCGAGGAAGCTCAGCGACTGTTCGCGGTCGAGGCGGAGCTTCACCGAATCGAAGGCGAGCATCCGGTTGACCGAGAAATGCTGGCCGACGTCGCGCAGGAACGGGATATATTCGAGCGCGTCGAGCCACTCGGCATTGTCGAGCATCACCGCGTCCGTGGGGCCGTCGCCGAACGTCAGGAAGCGTTCGAAGATGCGGCGGATCGAGGCAACGTTGGCCTTGATGCCGTCTTCGCCGAGCAGCTTGCGCGCCTCGTCCTTGAAGCTCGGATCGCCGATTTTGCCGGTGCCGCCGCCCATCAGGACGATTGGCTTGTGGCCGGTCTGCTGAAGCCGGCGGAGCAGCATGATTTGGACGAGGCTGCCGACGTGCAGCGACGGCGCGGTCGGGTCGAAGCCGATATAGCCAGGTACGACCTGCTTGCCCGCGAGCGCGTCGAGCGCGGCGGCGTCGGTCATCTGGTGGACATAACCGCGCGCGGTCAGCGTGGTGAGCAGGTCGGACTGGTAGGTCATGGAGGAGCCACTAGCAGCGGTTGTGCGGTCCGTCATCCCGGCTGCGCGGTCGTCGTCACGGCCCGCCGTCATCGCATTCTCAACCGTCATCCTGACGAAAGTCAGGATCCAGGGTTACAGGTCCTGGCGCTCATGGCTCTGGATCCTGACTTTCGTCAGGATGACGGATTTTGGCACGGTAAGTCCGTGGCAACGTACGCGCCGATTACATCCGCGGCAGTTGCGACGACGGGTCGACCGGGGTGCGGCCCTTGCGGAGTTCGAAATGGAGTTCGGGCCGGTCGGCGAATCCGGTGTCGCCTGAGAGCGCGATCGTCTGGCCGCGCTTCACGCTCTGGCCGCGCTGGACCAGGAGTTTCGAGGCATGGCCATAGACGCTGGTCCAGCCGCCGCCATGCTTGACGATCACCAGCCCGCCAAGCGCGGCAATGCCGTCGCCGACATAGGCGACGACGCCGTCGGCGGTGGCGCGGATCGGGGTCGAAACGGGAATGGCGATCTTGATGCCGTCGTTGCGTTCGCCGCTGGCGCCGTGACCGAACCGCTTCACGACGCGGCCATCGACCGGCCAGAGGAAACCGCCGCCCGCGAGCCGTACCGGGGCGGTGACGACCGCGCTTGGCGGCAGGACGCGTCGCGGGGTCGGGGTCGGGCGGACCGGCGCCTGGTTGCTCGCAAGCGCAGGCTCGCCGCCGGTCAGGATGTCGTCGACGTCGAGCGTGAACGCCGCCGCCCGATCGGCAAGGCTGGTGCCGCCTTCGGTATCGGGGATGACGATGCGCTGGCCCGCACGCAGCACATAGGGTTCGAGCAACGCGTTGACGGCAACGATGCGCGACCAGGCGACCCCGTAGGCACGGGCGATCGCGATCCCGGTCTCGCCGCGCCGGACGAGGTGATAACGGCCTGCCGGGATCGTCAGTCGCTGTCCCGTCTGGATCGTGAAGGGCGGTTCGATCGCATTGGCGCGCGCGATCGCCTCGCTGCTCGCCCCCGAGCGTTCGGCGATGGCGAGCAGCGTATCGCCCGGGCGGACCGTATAGAGTGATTGATCGACGCGCTGCGCATCCGCGGCGACCGGGCGCTCCTCCCACGCGGGGCGCGGCGCCGGCAGCGTAGAGACGGGCACGGGGGTGCGATCGCCGCGCCGGACGGGTGAGGGGGCAGGGCTGGCGTCCTGCCGCTCCACGCGGCGCGGATAGGTGCGCCGACGCGGCGGAGCCTCATAGGGGTCGGATCGCGTGGCGTCGCTGCGATCGCGCGCGTTGTTCGCGGAGCGGTCCTGCGGGTCGGCGGGTGGGAG
>NZ_JPJC01000061.1:0-2069 GCF_000733135.1 Sphingomonas sp. FUKUSWIS1 | reverse complement strand
CCCCCCCGCCGATGTGCTTGGGGGACTTGGCGGGATCGTGTCTCGTACCGGCTTACCGGAACAGCGAGGTGATCGTCTGCGGTGCCTGGTTGGCGATCGACAGCGCCTGAACGCCAAGCTGCTGCTTGACCTGCAGTGCCTGCAGCTTCGCCGATTCCTTGGCCAGATCCGCGTCGACCAGCTTGCCGACGCCGCTTTCGATCGCGTCCGACAGCTTGCTGGTGAACGTCATCTGTGCGTCGATCTTGCGCGACCCCGAGCCGAGATCGCTCAGCTTGGTGTTGAGCGAGCTGCCCAGCGTGTCCAGGGTATCGACCATCGCCTTGGCCTTGGCAGCCGTGTCGATTTCCGAATCCTGGCCGAGCACGCCGGTACCCACGCCCGCGGACGCGGTTTCCGTCGCCGGCAGGTCGATTTCCTGGTTGGCGATGGAGAGCGTATCGGGATCGTAGGTGTCGGTGCCGGTTGCCTTGTTGGTCAGCGACTGCAACGCACTCACGGTGCCGCCGCCGGTCTTGAGCAGGTTCGTACCGTTGAACTCGGACGAATCGACGATCGTGCTGATCTGGTCGCGAAGGGCGGTGAAGTCCTTGTTGTACGCAGCGCGGCTCTCGTCGCTGATGCCATCGTCCGACGCCTGCTTGGCGAGCGTCTTCATCTGGTTGACGACGTCCGAGATCTGCTCTGCGCCTGCGACCGCAACGTCGGCCACGCTCTTCGCCCGGCTGAGCGAGGAGTTGACCGCCTTGAGGCCACCCAGATCGCCGCGAAGGCCCTGGGCAATCGTGAAGGCTGCCGAATCGTCCTTGGTCGATGCGACGTTCAGGCCGCTGTTGATGCGGCTCTGGACGACGGACAGACCCTTGCTGGTCTCGTTGAGGGCCTGGAGGGCCGCCATCGCGCCAACATTGGTGTTAACGGACATTCCCATGATATTCTTCCTTCTGGAATAGTCGGTCGCTTCTGCGTCCTTGAGCCGTACGGCGGCTCGCCGACGGAGCGGTCAGATCCGACCCGCTCCTTATTCTGGGAAGAAATCCGGGTAGTTGGTCGCGCTGCGCGGATTATTTGCAGCGTGGGCACGCGCCTCAGAACGGAAAGAGGGCGTCGTAGATCTGCTGGCCCCAGCGTGCCTGCTGCGCCTGCGTCAGCTGGCCGCGGCCGCCATAGCTGATCCGTGCCTCGGCGATCTGCGTGTGGCGGATGCTGTTGTCGCGGCTGATATCCTGCGGGCGGACCATGCCGGTCACGATCAGCTCGCGCAGCTCGTAATTGACGCGGATCTCCTGGCGGCCGCGGATCATCAGATTGCCGTTGGGCAGCACGTCGGTGACGATCGCCGACATCGTCATGCTGATTGTTTCCGACCGGCTGATATTGCCCGATCCGTTGAACTGCGACTTCGAATTGCCGGCGATCAGCGGATCGGGCGTCGCGACGCCGAGCCCGAGTGCTGCGGTCAGCCCCGCATTCTCGGAGCCGCCGCGCGTGCGTGCGGTCGTGTTGCCGACCTCGGCGCGGTCCTGAACGTTGATCCGCACGGTCAGGATGTCGCCCTTGCGCGCGGCGCGCTGGTCGCCGAGAAACGCACCAGCGCCCGCGCGGAACAGCGATGCGTCGGGGGGCGCCAGCGCCAGCGGCGGCGCGGCCGGGCGACGGCTCGGCTGGCCGAGCGAATCCTCGGTCAGCGGGGTGTCGACCGCAGTCATCTCGCTGAGTTTCGGCGCCTTGCCGATCGTCTTGAGCTGGCCGATCGTGCCGCAACCCGACAGGGCGGTCGCGCCGGCGAGGATCAGGAACATCGTCGCGGGTCTGGTCATCGCATGTCTCCTCATTGCGCAGCGACGCGGACGCTGCCCGCGCCCGTGACGACGCCATCGACGCTGTGGTTGGTGGACAGCGCGACGACGCGGACGACATCGCCCATGCCGCCCGCCGCCAGCGCCCGCGCCGCGGTGGTGATCGCAAACCCGCGACCCTGGAGCGACAGCGTCACCGCCTCGCCGCGGCGCACCAGCCGGGGCGCGACGAGATCGCCGGCGCGGACCATCGTGCCGGCGGGCAGCGCG
>NZ_JPJC01000060.1:11339-14678 GCF_000733135.1 Sphingomonas sp. FUKUSWIS1 | reverse complement strand
GCGCGCGCGCGGCGAGGCGACCGTGCCGACGACGATCGGGCTCGAACGCGCGACCAATCCGTTTCTCCGCGCGACCTCGGCCGCCGAGCTCGGCGAGCGGCGCGCGGCAAAGGATGCGTTCAAGGGCTGAATAGGCTATGCTGTACTCTTGGGGGCGCGAAGGAAACCGCATGCGCATCATGACACGCTTATCGCTGCTTTGCCTGACGATCGCGGCCACCGCCTGTACGGCGACCCCGCGCGAACAGGCGCAGATCGCGCAGCGCGAAACCGAAACGCAGCGAAAGCTCGCGACCGCGCTCAAGGGGCTGACCCCCGGCGAGCCGACCCTGTGCCTCAACGCCCTCGGCCAGAAGCAGGTGACCAGCTACGGCTCGACCTTCCTCTACCGCGTCAACAACGGCACGATCTACCGGACCGAGACCAATGGCGGGTGCGGCGATCTCGACCGCAACATCCTGATCACGCGGACGCCCTCGGGGCAGCTCTGCCGCGGCGACATCGCCAACACGATCGACCGCGCCAGCCGCTTCCCCAGCGGCAGCTGCAGCTTCGGGGAATTCGTCCCCTATCGGAAGGTTCGGTGAGGATGCCGCGCTCCGGCCGGATCGCTGCCCTCGCCGCGCTCGCACTGACGCTCGTCGCCGGCCGCGACGATCCGCTCGCGGGGCGCATCGCCGGCACGCCGGTCCGCTGCATCGGCATCGGCCTGGTCCAGGGCCCGACGATCCTCGACGCGACCACCATCCTCTATCGCCAGTCGGGCAAGCGCGTCTGGCGCACCGGCCCGGTCGGCCCCTGTCCGCAATTGCGCCCGCTGTCGACGATCATCGTCGACATCTATGGCGGCCAGCTCTGTCGCAACGACCGGTTCCGGCTGATCGAACCCGGCCTGTCGATCCCCTCCCCCTCCTGCCGCTTCACCGACTTCACCCCTTACGACAAACCCTGACGCCCGGCCGCCCCGGATGATATGTTGCATCATGGCAACAACCAGCCATCCAATTTTCCGCAGCTGCGAACATCTGCTTTGATATGATACATCATTCGCGCTAGGCGGCAGCTCCGGGGTTCAAGGAGCGTTTCTATGCGTAAGACTTTCATCGGGATCAGCGCGCTGGCGGTCTTCGCCGCGACCGCCGCGACCGCCCAGACCGACACGACGCCGACCGGCGCACCGGCCGATACGCCTGCCGCAACCCCAGCCCCGACCCGCACCCCCGCCCCGCGCGCGGCCGCCGAGATCCTCGTCACCGCCCCCGTCCGCCAGAGCGAGACCGACGTCCTCCAGGGCACCTCGATCCTCTCGGGCGCCGAGCTTACCCGCAACCTGCGCCCGACCATCGGCGAGACGCTCGCGCGCCAGCCCGGCGTGTCCGCCACCTCGTTCGGCCCCAGCGCCTCGCGCCCGATCCTGCGCGGCTTCCAGGGCGAGCGCATCCGCGTGCTGACCGACGGGATCGGCTCGATCGACGTCTCGAACACCTCGGTCGATCACGCGGTCATCATCGACCCGCTGCTCGCCGAGCGGATCGAGGTGCTGCGCGGCCCCTCCGCGCTGCTGTTCGGCTCGTCCGCGGTCGGCGGCGTCGTCAACGTCATCGACACGCGCATCCCGCGCACCGTCCCCGAAAACGGCTACCGCGTGAACGGCATCGCCACCTACGGCTCGGCCGCGAACGAGCGCTCGGGCGGCGCCGCGGGTGACGTCGCGGTCGGCCAGCACCTCGTCCTCCACGCCGACGGCTCCTATCTGAAGTCGGGCAATCTGCGCACCGGCGGCAACATCCTGTCGTCGCAGGCGCGCGCCGCCGCGCTCAGCCAGGTCGGCCTCCCGCAGGACACCGACGAGCCGATCGACTTCGCCGGCTCCGCCGCGCTCCGCGGCAAGCTGCCCAACACCCAGTCCGAGACCTGGACCGCGGGTGTCGGCGCGTCGATCATCACCGATGGCGGCAATCTCGGCGTGTCGTACAGCCATTATGACAGCCTCTACGGCGTGCCGATCCGCTATGCGACCGCGGTCGGCCAGGAGCAGGAGGCGCCCCGCCTCGACGTCGTCCAGAACCGCGTCGACCTGCGCGGCGAGATCAACACCGGCGGCGGCTTCCTCGACAAGATCCGCGTCCGCGCGGGCCACGCCACCTATCGCCATTTCGAGCTCGAACCCGATGGCGGCGTCGGCACCGCCTTCTTCAACAACGGCACCGAAGGCCGGATCGAGCTCGTCCAGGCCAATCGCGGCGGCTGGCAGGGCGCGTCGGGCGTGCAATATTTCAACCGTCTGTTCGACGTGAACGGCGACGAAGCCTTCCTGCCGCGCAACGAGACCAACCAGACCGGCCTCTTCACGCTGCAGCAATACAGCGCCGGCGCGTTCCGGGCCGAGGGCGGGCTGCGCTACGAGACGACGTCGCTCTCCGCCAAGACCCCGCTCGACGATCTCCGCTTCTTCCGCGGCAGCCGCAGCTTCGACGCGGTCTCGGGCTCGCTCGGCGCCTCCTACGGCGTGACCGACGCGGTCCGCTTGGGCATCAACCTCTCGCATACCGAGCGCGCGCCGTCGGCCGAAGAGCTGTTCGCGAACGGCGGCCATGCCGGCACCCAGGCCTATGAATTCGGCAGCCCCGATTTCAAGCTCGAGAAGAGCTGGGGCATCGAGGGCACGCTCCACGCGCATGGCGACGGCTTCAGCTTCGACGCGTCGGCCTATTACAACGACTTCTCCAACTATATCTCGGAGAACCAGGTCGCGCAGAGCGTCTGCCAGACCGCCGCCGATCCGTCGGGGCGCGAGGTCGACCTGCCCTGCTTCCAGTATCAGCAGGCGGATGCGCGCTATTACGGGTTCGAGGCCAATGCCTCGGTCCGGCTCGCGCAGATCGGCGGCTATGTCCTCAACGCCGACCTGCTCGGCGATTATGTCCGCGCGACGATCGTCGACAACGGCCCCGTCCCCCGCATCCCGCCAATGCGCGTGCTCGGCGGGATCGAAGCACAGGGCGACCGCGTCAACGGCCGGCTCGAGGTCGAGCACGTCTTCGACCAGGACCGCATCGCCGCATTCGAGACGACCACCAACGGCTATACGATGGTCAACGCGACCTTGGGCTTCAACCCGTTCGGCAAGGACAGCAAGACCTCGATCCTGCTCAGCGCGAACAACCTGTTCGACGTCGAAGCCCGCCGCCACGCCAGCTTCCTCAAGGACTTCGCCCCCCTAGCCGGCCGCGACATCCGCGCGACGCTCCGCTTCGGGCTGTAACGGGGGGGCCGCTCCCCACCCCCCAGAAAGGGAGCACCACCCCGGCGAAAGCCGGGGCCCAGTTGGGGGGGACC
>NZ_JPJC01000060.1:0-11088 GCF_000733135.1 Sphingomonas sp. FUKUSWIS1 | reverse complement strand
CCCCGGCCTCCGCCGGGGTGGGGCGAGCGCAAGGAGCCAGCAGAAACCCTCGCGAGCGACGGCGCGCGAACCAGCCCGGAGACGCGCCGCCCCCCGCCCCCTATACCCAACCCATGCTCCCCATCCTCTACAGCTTCCGCCGCTGCCCCTACGCAATCCGCGCCCGCAGCGCGGTCGTCGCCAGCGGCATCGCGGTCGAGCTCCGCGAAATCGTCCTGCGCGACAAGCCCGCCGCGATGCTCGCGGCCTCCCCAAAGGGCACCGTCCCCGTCCTCGTCCTCCCCGACGGCCGCGTCATCGACCAGAGCCTCGCCATCATGCACTGGGCGCTCGCCACAGCCGATCCGCTCGACTGGCTCGCCGGAGAGGACACCGATCTGATCGCGACCAACGACGGCGCGTTCAAGCATCATCTCGACCGCTACAAATATGCCGATCGCCACGGCACCGACCCGCTCGAGCACCGCGCCGCCGCCACCGCGATCCTCGCCGAACTCGACACGCGGCTGGCAGCCACCGGCCACCTCGCCGGCCCCCGCGTCACGCTGACCGACATGGCGATCCTACCGTTCGTCCGCCAGTTCGCGCAGACCGATCGCGCCTGGTTCGACACGCTCCCCCTCCCCGCACTCCACGACTGGCTGGGCCGCTACCTCGCCTCGCCGCTCTTCGCCGCCGTCATGACCAGAGTCACGCCGTGGCAGCCGGATGCGCCGACTGTCATTTTTCCAACATGATCCGCGCCTAGCGCATCGCCGGGGGGCATTGCGACAGCATGAGCCGCGCGACGGCGATCACGGTCCACGGGGGTGGCCGCGATCGGCGCGCGCGGCTCGTCGGGTGTCCCTTCGGTAAAACCAAGAAGATCATCCAGGGAATATCACCGTGACACGCACCCGTCTGACCACGTCGCTCCTGCGCGGCATCGCACCCGCGACATTGCTGCTCGCCGCGATGCCCGCCGCCGCCCAGGACACGACCACCGCCCCTGCTGCCGCCCCCGCTGAAGACGGCCTCGGCGAGATCGTCGTCACCGCCGAACGCCGCTCGGAGAATCTCCAGCGCGTGCCGCTGTCGGTCGGCGTCGCCTCGGGCGATGCGTTGCGTGCGTTCCAGGCGGGTGGCGACGACACGCTGCTGTCGCTGTCGGGCCGCGTCCCCGGCCTCTATGTCGAGACGACCACCGGCCGCATCTTCCCGCGCTTCTACATCCGCGGTCTCGGCAACATCGATTTCTACCTCGGCGCGTCGCAGCCGGTCACGATCATCCAGGACGACGTGATCCTCGAGCATGTCGTGCTGAAGTCGAACCCGGTCTATGACGTCCGCCAGGTCGAGGTGCTGCGCGGCCCGCAGGGCTCGCTGTTCGGCCGCAACACGACCGCAGGCATCATCAAGTTCGACACGATCAAGCCGACCAACGATTTCGACAGCCGCGCCTCGGCCTCGGTCGGCACCTATGGCAGCGTCAGCGTCGACGCGGGCGTCGGCGGCCCGCTGATCAAGGACCTGCTGTCGATCCGCGTCTCGACGCTGCTCCAGCACCGCGAAAACTATGTCGACAACGTCTATGCCGGCGTCACGCAGGACAGCACCGCGACCCCGCGCAAGAACGCGATGGGCGGCTTCGACGACCGCAACGTCCGCGTCCAGCTCGCGCTGACCCCGGGCAACGCCTTCTCGCTCGACCTGTCGGGCCATGCGCGCTGGTATGACGGCACCTCGACGCTGTTCCACCGCGCCGCGCTGAAGAAGGGCTCGAACGACGTCCAGGCCGAACCGCGCAACATCGTCGCGCTCGACGAAGGCAATGACAATCCGCAGAGCTACACCACCTATGGCGGCTCGGTCCGCGCGACCTACGACTTCGGTCCTGCCGCGCTGACCTCGATCACCGCGTACGAGACGACCTCGGGGTTCAGCCGCGGCGACACCGATGGCGGCGCGGGCGCGAACTTCCCCGTCCGCGGCCTGGCGAACGGCTTCGGCCAGTCGCAGGGCCAGATCCGCGATCTCGACCAGTGGTCGCAGGAGCTGCGTCTGTCGGGCACGCAGGGCGGCCGCTTCAACTGGCAGGTCGGCGGCCTGTATTTCGACACGCGCGACATCACCGATTTCTACCAGCGGACCTTCTTCCTGACGACCGCACAGCGCAACCCGAACAACTGGGTCCGCCTCCACGACGTCAACACCTCCTGGGCCGGCTTCGGCCAGATCAGCTACGAGCTGATGGACCGGCTGACGCTCACTGCCGGCGGCCGCATCACCGAGGACAAGAAGCGCACGCAGCTGCTCAAGCCGGTCCAGACCGTCGCCGGTGTCAGCCAGTATCCGGCCAACTTCCGCACCGACGTCACGCTGAAGGCGACCAAGCCGAGCTGGGACGCGAGCCTCCTCTACCAGGCGAGCCCCGACATCAGCCTCTACTCGCGCATTGCACAGGGCTTCCGCGGACCGACGATCCAGGGCCGCTCGGCGGTGTTCAACTCGGACTTCTCGACCGCCAACTCGGAGACGATCCTGTCGTGGGAGACGGGCATCAAGACCCGCCTGCTCGACAACACGCTCAGCCTCAACGCGACCGTGTTCGGCTACCGCGTCAACGACATCCAGCTCAACGGCAACGATCTCAACGGCAACGGCATCCTGTTCAACGGCAACAAGGCCGAGGCATACGGCATGGAGGCCGAGGCGAACTGGAAGCCCGTTCCCAACCTCACGCTCGGCGCCGGGCTCAGCCTGCTCCACAGCGCGATTCGCGACAAGACGACCGAGGTGCAGATCTGCGCGCTCAACAACGCGGTCGTCTGCACGCCGTCCGCGGCGGTCCGCCCCGTCCCCGGCGCGTTCGGCACGACCTTCCTCGTCAAGATCGACGGCGAGCCTTTGCCCAATGCGCCGGAGTATAATGTCGACCTGACCGCACGCTACGACCAGCCGCTCGGCAATGGCGGTCGCGCGTTCATCGCGGGCGACTTCAACATCCAGGGCTATACGCAGTTCGTGCTCTACAAGACCAAGGAGTTCACCGCGAACGGCAACTTCGAAGGCGGCCTGAAGATCGGCTATGCCGCGCCCGACGACGCCTATGAACTCGCGGTGTTCGCGCGCAACATCACCGGCGAGAAGAACCTGAAGGGCGTGATCGAGAACTACATGGCCGCGGTGTTCAACGAACCGCGGATCATCGGCGTCTCGCTCAGCGGCAAGTTCCGCTGACAAAGCCGGCGTGGCGGTAACCCCGCCACGCCATCCCCTTGCGGATCGTGGCGGTTCATCCGCCACGCCACCCTTGCGGAGCGTCTGGCGCTCGCGCGCGGTGCGTGTCAGACATCGGGTTTGACCTTGCCCGAGGACCCGACCGATCCGTCAGATCGCTGCCCTGCCCTACCGGATCACCGCCGACGGATCCGCCGAGATCCTGCTCATCACCTCGCGCGAGACGCGCCGCTGGGTGATTCCCAAGGGCAATCCGATTGCCGGCCTCGCCTCGCACGAGGCCGCCGCGCAGGAAGCGTTCGAGGAAGCCGGGATTCGCGGCATCCCCTGCCCCAGCGCGGTCGGCAAGTTTAGCTACGACAAGCGGCGCCGCAGCGGGCGTCTCCGGCCGATGATCGTCAGCGTCTATCCGATGCAGGTCGTCGAACAGGTCGCCGACTGGCCCGAGCGGGATCAGCGCGAGACACGGTGGTTTCCGCCTGATAAGGCCGCCGCCGCGGTCGACGAGCCCGAACTCAAGGCTCTGATCCGAGGATTCCGAAAGCCACCGATCCCGGTGGCGTTCGAACAACGCGTGCTGCCGGTGCTGCGGTCACGAATGAGGAGGCGTTTTCCGATGCTGGGCTGGTTCCAGGCACTCATGCCCAAGCAGGGGCGGTTCTTCGAGCTGTTCGACGCGCATGCCGCGACGCTCGTCGCGGGCGCCGACGCGCTCGCCCGGCTGCTCCACGGCGAAGGCTCGATCGAAAGCCAGATCGCCGAGATCGTGCGCCGCGAACACGAGGCCGACGACATCACGCGCGAGGTCCTGCAGGACGTCCGCCGCGTGTTCGTGACGCCGTTCGACCGCAGCGCGATCACCGACCTGATCGGCGTGATGGACGATGCGATCGACCAGATGAACGGCACCGCCAACGCGATCGCGCTGTACGAGGTGACCGAATTCGCGCCCGAGATGCGCGACATGGCGGGCATCATCGTCGAGGCCGCGCGGATCACCGCCGAGGCGATCCCGCTGCTCCGCTCGCTCGGCAGCAATGCCGGCCGCCTCCACGACCTGACTGCCCGGCTGATCCAGATCGAGGGTCATGCCGACGACATCCACGACACCGGCCTGCGCGCGCTCTTCGCCGCGTCGAAGAGCCATGCCGACCCGATGGCCTTCATCATCGGCCGCGAAATCTATTCGAGCCTCGAAAAGATCGTCGACCGCTTCGAAGACGTCGCCAACGAGATCCAGGGACTCGTCATCGACCATGCGTGACGTGTCGTTTCGGCCCGAAGCCTCCCCCGTGACACCCCCCCGGCGAACGCCGGGGCCCAGTTGGGGGACGGCCATGGCCGAGGGCAGCGCACCGTTACCGCGACCTCTCCAGCTGGGCCCCGGCCTTCGCCGGGGTGGTAACACCGCGTTCGGGGCAGCCGCATGATCCTCTCGCTCCCGGTCCTCATCGGCCTGATCGGCATCGCGCTGCTGTTCGATTTCCTCAACGGGCTACACGACGCTGCGAACTCGATCGCGACGGTCGTCTCGACGCGCGTGTTGAAACCCCAATATGCGGTGCTCTGGGCGGCATTCTTCAACTTCATCGCCTTCGCCGTCTTCGGCCTCCACGTCGCGCAGACCGTCGGCACCGGCATCGTCCATGCGCAGGTGATCGACGCGCAGGTGATCTTCGCCGCGCTGATCGGCGCGATCGCGTGGAACGTCATCACCTGGGTGCTCGGCATCCCCTCGAGCAGCAGCCACGCGCTGATCGGCGGGCTGCTTGGCGCGGGCGTCGCCAAGATCGGCTTCGGCGCGATCGTCTGGAGCGGCGTGATCAAGACCGTCAGCGCGATCTTCGTCTCGCCCGCGGTCGGCCTGCTGCTCGCGCTGCTGCTCGTCCTGCTCGTCGCCTGGACCAGCCTGAAACTCACCCCGCTCGGCGTCGACAAGCGCTTCCGCAAGCTCCAGCTGATCTCCGCCGCGCTCTATTCGCTCGGCCACGGCGGCAACGATGCGCAGAAGACGATGGGGATCATCGCGGTGCTGCTCTATTCGCAGGGGCTGCTCGGCGGCGAGTTCCACGTGCCCTTCTGGGTCGTGCTGTCCTGCCAGGCGGCGATGGCGCTCGGCACGCTGTCGGGCGGCTGGCGGATCGTCCACACCATGGGGTCGAAGATCACCCGGCTGACCCCCGCGCAGGGCTTCTGCGCGGAGACCGGCGGCGCGATCACGCTGTTCGCCGCGACCTTCTGGGGCGTGCCGGTCTCGTCGACGCACACCATCACCGGCGCGATCGTCGGCGTGGGTGCCGCGCGACGCCTGTCCGCGGTGCGCTGGAACGTCGCCAGCAACATCATCATCGCCTGGACGGTGACGCTGCCCGCCGCCGCCGCGATCGGGGCGGCGACCTATTGGCTGACCGGGCTATTTATCTGATAAATGCAGGCGCTTACGATCTGTTAAGCATGATCGGAGGGCAATTGCGCAACCGCTGATGCGGTACGCTTGCGCAATGTTCTCGCGCTCCCCCGCCATTCCCCTCCGCGATCATCCCGACGCCACGAGCCTCATCCTGTTCGGGCTCGTCGAAAGCGACGAGGATGCGTGGAGCGCCGCGCAGCATGTCCGCCTCGCCAAGGTCGGCGCGGTCTGGCCGGTCGCGCTGATTGCGCATCTGGTCGCCGCGGCGATCGTCTTCGGCGTCTCGCTGGCGGCGCGGCCGGCGCTGATCGCCGCAGTGGCGGTGCATGCGGGGGTGATCGCGCTGCTGTCCGGCGCGGCCTTTGCAACGGTGCGCAGCAGGACGCTGCGCGAATGGCCGATCCATCGCCGCAACGCGGTGCTAGCGACCTGCGCCGCCGGGCTCTCCGCCGTGCTCCTGTCCTTGCTCTGGGTCACCGTCGAGCTGCCGGGCGGGCCGATCGAGCTCGCCGGGCTGGTCGCGATCGTCGGCGCGATCAGCGTCACCGCGATCACGCTTTACGCCGTGCGCGCCGCGACCCTGGGGTTCGGCATCGGCCTGGCGCTGATGCTGACCTTGCTGTCGGGCGTGGGGATCGCGCCGGTCGTCGCGATCGCCGCCTTTGCCGGATTTGCCGCGGTCGCCTACCGGATGGCGCGGATCGACTATGCGCTCGCGCTCGATCATGCCGACCAGTCGAGCGAGGGCCGGCTCGCGATGAAGCTGATGGCGGAGTTCGAGAATTACGGCCCCGGCTGGTTCTGGGAAGCCGACCGGCGCGGCCGCATCACCTATATTTCGCCCAAGATGGCGCACGCGCTCCCCCCGCCCTCGGATCCGGAGGAGGGGTGCGACCCGTCGTCCGGGCTGGTCGGCTGCATCCTCACCGACCTGTTCCGCATGGACAGCGAGGCGCCGGGCACCGAACGCACGCTCGCCTTCCATTTGTCGTCGCGCACCTCCTTCTCGGACTATTCCGTCTGCGCCGCCGCCGACCCCGCGCCCGAGCGCTGGTGGTCGATGTCGGGCCGACCGGTGATCGACGAGATCGGCCGCTTCCAGGGCTTTATCGGTACCGGCTTCGACCTCACCGAAAAGCGCAAGGCCGATGCCGAGATCAACCGCCTCGCGCTGTTCGACGGGCTGACCGGGCTCGCCAACCGCCAGCGGATGCGGCTGTCGCTCGACAAGACGCTTGCGCAGCAGGCCGGGCCCTACCGCCCGACCGCGCTGTTCCTGATGGATCTCGACCGGTTCAAGGCGGTCAACGACACGCTCGGCCACCAGGCGGGCGACCTGCTGCTCAAACAGGTCGCGCAGCGCCTCACGCGCGTCGTCGGTGACGCAGGGCTGGTCGGCCGGCTCGGCGGCGACGAATTCCAGGTCGTCCTGCCCGGCGTCGACAACCGCGACACGCTCAGCACCCTGTCGCGCGAGCTCATCCTCGCGCTGTCGCAACCCTATTTCATCAGCGGTGCGTCGGTCTCGATCGGCTGTTCGATCGGCATCGCGATCACGCCGCAGCACGGCAAGGATTCGGAGACGCTGATCCGCAATGCCGATCTCGCGCTCTATGCGGCCAAGGCCGATGGCCGCGGCGTCCACCGCTTCTATTCGGACGACATGCTGGCGGGGGCGAAATCGCGCAAGCAGCTCGAGGACGATCTGCGCATCGCGGTCACCGAGGGCGCGTTCCACCTCTGCTACCAGCCCGTCGTCAGCACGAAATCGACGCGGATCGTCGGCTATGAGGCGCTGATCCGCTGGAACCACCCGACGCGCGGCCCCGTGTCGCCCGCCGACTTCATCCCGATCGCCGAGGAATGCGGGCTGATCGAGGCGATCGGCACCTGGGTCCTGCGCACCGCGTGCAACGCCGCCGCGCGCTGGCCCGCCGATGTCCGCGTTGCGGTCAACGTCTCGCCGATCCAGTTCGCCAACCCCGCGCTCCCCGCCCTCGTCACCAGCGCGCTCGCCCAGTCCGGGCTGCCCGCCAACCGGCTCGAGCTCGAGATCACCGAGGGCGTCTTCCTCGACGAGAGCGCATCGTCCGACCAGATGTTCAAGGCGCTGAAAGGAATCGGCGTCCGGCTTGCGCTCGACGATTTCGGCACCGGCTATTCGTCGCTCGGCTATCTACGCACCGCGCCGTTCGACAAGATCAAGATCGACCAGTCGTTCGTGAAGGGCGCGGCCGAGCCCGGCAACCGCAATGCCGCGATCATCAAGGCGATCGTCATGCTCGCCGACACGCTCGGCATGGAGACGACCGCGGAAGGCGTCGAGCTGCAGGACGAGATCGCGCTGGTCCGCGATCTCGGCTGCAGCCATATCCAGGGCTATGTCTATGGCCGCCCGGTCCTCAACGAGGTGGTGATGGAACAGCTTTCCACCGCCGCGGGGGTGGCGACCGCCGCCGGGTTCAAGACCAGCCGTGCGCCGCGCGTGCGGATGCTGCGCTCGGCGCGGCTGCTGGTCGAGGATACGCTCGTCGATGTCCGCGTCCGCGACATCTCGACCAGCGGCGCGATGGTCGAGGGGCTGATGGTCCGCGGCGATCCGACCGGCGCCGGGGTCTCGATCGAGCTCGTCGACGGCCAGATGATCGGCGCGCAGATTCGCTGGCTGCGCGACGGCCGCGCCGGGCTCGCCTTCGACCATCCGGTCGATATCGAACGGCTCGGCCCCCCGCCGCTGGTCCGCGGGATGCGCCGCGCGGGCTGACCGCGGGCGCGCGCGGCTCGCTCGAAAATATTTCGAAAGGCGCGAAATCCGCTTGCGTATCGCGAACCCGGCGCAGATCCACGCGTCGCGCCGCCGCCGCCGCCTCGCGATACCCCCATCGACCCCGGGCAGGGCCGCAACGGGCCAACTAGCGGCTTGCACCCGCTGCGGGATTGGCACAGTATCTGGGGGCTACTTACAGCGGCAGGCCCTATCTCTGGTAGAACATGGTGCGCCCCTCGGGCTGCCACCCTGATTGTCGACAGGCGTGACCACGCGCTGCCGATCAGTTTTTGTTCTGCTTTTGATCTGCCCGATGATAGCATGGGATATGCTCCCGATTCGAACGATTACAGAATTTTAGGAGCGGTCTTTTGGATTTCAGAGACAGCAGCCGGGATAGCGACATGACGACCGACACCATCGAACAGACCCTCGACACGCCCGCAGCAGAGGCCCCCAAGGCACCGCGCCAGGCGCAGGACAGCCATTCCGTGCGCGCGCAGATCTACCCGGTCGAGGTCGATCACAGCCGCGACGCGCTGCTGACCGAATTCGGCAAGGAGACGCTCAAGGACCGCTATCTGCTCCCGGGCGAGAGCTATCAGGACCTGTTCGTCCGCGTCGCGTCTGCGTACGCCGATGACGCCGGCCATGCGCAGCGTCTCTACGACGCGATCTCGAAGCTCTGGTTCATGCCCGCCACCCCCGTTCTCTCGAACGGCGGCACCGGCCGCGGCCTGCCGATCTCCTGCTATCTCAACTCGGTCCCCGACAGCCTCGGCGGCATCGTCGACACCTGGAACGAGAATGTCTGGCTCGCCTCGCGCGGCGGCGGCATCGGCACCTATTGGGGCAATGTCCGCGGCATCGGCGAGCCGGTCGGCCTCAACGGCAAGACCAGCGGCATCATCCCGTTCGTCCGCGTCATGGATTCGCTCACCCTCGCCATCTCGCAGGGCTCGCTGCGCCGCGGCTCGGCGGCCGTGTACCTCGACGTCTCGCATCCCGAGATCGAGGAATTCCTCGAGATCCGCAAACCCTCGGGCGACTTCAACCGCAAGGCGCTGAACCTCCACCACGGCGTGCTGATCACCGACGCCTTCATGGAGGCGGTGCGCAACGGCGAGGAATGGCATCTGCGCAGCCCGAAGGACCAGGCGATCCGCGCCACCGTCGACGCGCGCTCGCTGTTCCAGAAGCTTGTCGAGACGCGTCTCCAGACCGGCGAGCCCTACATCGTCTTTGCCGATCACGTGAACAAGGCGATGCCGAAGCATCACCGCGAACTGGGCCTCAAGGTTTCGACCTCGAACCTGTGCTCGGAAATCACGCTGCCGACCGGCAAGGATCACCTCGGCAACGAGCGGACCGCGGTCTGCTGCCTGTCGTCGCTGAACCTCGAAACCTGGGATCAGTGGAAGGACGAGAAGGGCCTGATCGAGGACGTGATGCGCTTCCTCGACAACGTGCTGCAGGACTATATCGACCGCCACGAGCCCGGCATGGAACGCGCCGCCTATTCGGCGGGCCGCGAGCGTTCGGTCGGCCTCGGCGTCATGGGCTTCCACAGCTTCCTCCAGGCGCGCGGCATCCCGTTCGAGGGCGCGATGGCCAAGTCGTGGAACCTGCGGATGTTCAAGCACATCAACGCGCAGGCCAACGAAGCCTCGATGCAGCTCGCGATCGAGCGCGGGCCCTGCCCCGACGCCGCCGATGTCGGCGCGATGGAGCGGTTCAGCTGCAAGATGGCAATCGCGCCGACCGCGTCGATCAGCATCATCTGCGGCGGCACCAGCGCGTGCATCGAGCCGATCCCGGCGAACATCTACACGCACAAGACGCTCTCGGGCAGCTTCTCGATCAAGAACCCGTATCTCGAGAAGATGCTCGCCGAGAAGTCGAAGAACTCGGACGCGGTTTGGAACTCGATCCTCGAACAGGGCGGTTCGGTCCAGCATCTCGACTTCCTCTCGACCGAGGAAAAGGACTGCTACAAGACCAGCTTCGAGATCGACCAGCGCTGGCTGCTCGAACTCGCCGCGGACCGCACGCCGTACATCGACCAGGCGCAGTCGCTGAACCTGTTCATCCCCGCCGACGTGGAAAAGTGGGACCTGCTGATGCTCCACTTCCGCGCCTGGGAGCTCGGCATCAAGTCGCTCTACTATCTCCGCTCGAAGTCGGTGCAGCGCGCCGGCTTTGCGGGCGGGGTCGAGGCGGACAACACCATCGACCTGCGTCAGATCGACGTGGAATCGAAGGATTATGACGAGTGCCTCGCCTGCCAGTAAGCCCCCGACCCATCACCGTGGCGAGCCCGCCCGCCGCCTGATCGAACAGCCTGTCGCGCTCCCCGCGCGACAGGCTTTTTCGTGGGTACGTCCGCCTAGGTCCAAAGCGGGCCGGTCTGCGGCTTGTCGCCCCCGTGCGCGCGGCCTAGCCCGGTCGCCGGGACAGCGCGCTGGGGGGCGTCGATGGGGACAAGGCTCGCGACGCGTCTGGCGATCATGCTGCTGGCCCTCACGCCCGCGCCACCCGCCGCCGCCCGCCAGAGAAGCGCGCAGAAGACCGGCTTCACGCTGCCCCCCGGCAGCGGCAGGACCATCCTCCTGATCCGCCCGAGCATCCGCGTCGGCGCACGCTCGACCGGCGGGATGTTCGAACCCAATGGCGACTGGACCGACCAGGCCCG
>NZ_JPJC01000059.1:30429-45233 GCF_000733135.1 Sphingomonas sp. FUKUSWIS1 | reverse complement strand
GCGTCGCAGCAGTCGACCCCACCGGCGCCCGCCGGGGCGGTTCGCGGGCTCGAGCCGCTTCAGGCCCGCGACACGGGGACGGCAGCGGTTCCCGTACCCGATACGCCGCGACTGGTTCTGCCGGCTGCGACCACTGCAGAGGCTGCGCCGCGCAGCCGTACCCCCGCGCGGGCGCCGGCGACACGCAGTGCAGAGCCCGATACGCCGCGAGCCGCGCGGGTCGATGCCGATACGACGTCCCGACGTGCAGCGGAGGCCGTGCCGTCCGCCGCACCGCGCGACGCGGCGGACGTTCGGACAGATCCGGCACCCCCATCGACCGTCACCCCGGCGCTGACCACACCGGCCCCAGCCATTCCGGCAACCACCGCGAGCCCCGAAGTCGCCCCCGCCGTCGCGCCGTCCTCCGCCCCCGTCGAGCGCACGATCGCTGCGCCGGAGCAGGGCAGGGCGATGCCGTTCTGGCTCTGGCTGGCGGTCATCCCGATCGTCGTCATCGCGCTGTGGTTGCTGCGCAGGGGGCCGCGTAAACGGCATGATCGGCTGGACTATCACGAGCCCGAACCGCTGACGGAAGCCGAGGCACCGCCAGCAAGGCCGCTTCCCCCGCTACCCACGCCGGCGCCGGTCCCGCCGAGCCCCGCGCGGGTGGTGACGCCGACCCCGGCGATCGCACCGCCGTCCCCGCCTGAGCTCGCGACGGCGGCAACCCCGCAATTTCTCGACCGGCGCGCGCGCGAGCCGGAGCGGGCGCGTCTGTCGGTCGAGCTGCGCCCGCTTCGTGCTGGGTTGAACCTGCTCAGCGCGACGGCCGAGTGTGAGCTCGTGGTGACGAATGTCGGTGCGGGCATCGCGGAGGCAATCCGCGTCCAGGCGGTCCTGCTGAGCGCGCATGCCGGCCAGGACGCCGATCTGACGGCGGTGAATGCGGGTCAGGTCCCGCGTCCGGCGACTGCGCCGTTCACGCTCGCGTCGGGAGAGTCGCGCACGATCCGCACGGTCTCGGCCATGTCGCGTGAGGCGATCCACAGCATGACCGCGGCCGACCGGCCGATGTTCGTGCCGATCGTCGCGGTCAACATCCGCTATGCCAGCGGGACGATCGCCGGTCAGACCGCGCGCGCCTGGGCAATCGGTGTGGAGCGGGTCGACTCGGCCAAGCTTGCGCCGTTCTGGCTCGATATCCCCGCGCGCATGTATGACGGGATCGCCGCGCGGCCCCATGCGCCTGCGATCGAAGTCTAGCCGCTCAGACGACGGGCCGGGTTGCATCGACCCGGCCCGGTTGCGTTCTATCAGGCACGAAAAAAGGGCGACCCCATCGCTGGGGCCGCCCTTTTTTTGCTGCGGCCAGCAGGGGCAGGGCCCCTGCTTCGTCGGTCGGCATGAATGCCGCCGGCCGGCCTTGCGGGGAGTGCGCTTCAGCGTGGCTGAAGCGTCTCTCCCGCTGCGGCTTACTTGACCTCGACGGTCGCGCCAGCTGCTTCGAGCTGTGCCTTGATCTTGGCGGCTTCGTCCTTCGACACGCCTTCCTTGACGGCCTTGGGAGCCGACTCGACCAGCGTCTTGGCTTCGGTCAGGCCGAGCGACGTGATCGCGCGGACTTCCTTGATGACGTTGATCTTCTTGCCACCGTCGCCGGTCAGGATGACGTCGAATTCGGTCTGCTCTTCAGCGGCCGGTGCGGCTGCGCCGCCGCCAGCTGCCGGTGCTGCGACCGCTGCTGCGGCCGAAACGCCCCACTTCTCTTCGAGCAGCTTCGAAAGCTCAGCTGCTTCGAGAACGGTCAGTTCGCTCAGGCTCTCAACGAGCGCGTTCAGGTCTGCCATGATAAATCTCCATCTCGGGGCATGTGCCCCATCAGTTCAAAAAGTAACGAAAGAGCCTGCAAGATCAGGCGGCTTCCTTCTCCGCGTAGGCGGAAAGCACGCGCGCGAGCTGCGCTGCCGGAGCCTGCGTGATCGTCGCCAGCTTCGTGGCAGGTGCCACGATGAGGCCGAGGATCTTGGCACGCAGTTCATCCAGCGAGGGCAGCGTTGCGAGCGCCTTCACACCGTCGACGTCGAGGGTCGTCGCGCCCATCGCCCCACCCACGATTTCGAACTTGTCGTTCGTCTTCGCGAATTCCACGGCCACCTTGGCGGCCGCGACGGGATCGATGGAGCTGGCCAGACCGACCGGACCCGTGAGCATGTCGCCCAGCGAGCTGTAGTCGGTGCCGTCCATTGCGATCTTGGCAAGCTTGTTCTTCGAGACCTTGTAGGTCGCGCCGGCGTCGCGCATCTTGTTCCGCAGCACAGTGGACTGTGCGACGGTCAGGCCGAGGTTGCGCGTCACAACGACGACGCCGACCTCGGAGAAGGTGCGGTTCAGCTCGGCTACGGCCGCGGTCTTTTGATCACGATCCATGCCATTCTCCACGTTTTCAGGTTCACCATTTGCACGGTGGACCCGGTTACTAACCGGAGGCGCAGACAAGCCCGCGCTTCCGGGTGTCTCGTCGATGGGGCATGGGAGAGGGCAGGCGCCGGAGCGCTCCGCAAAATCTCATTCCCCGTCTAGGTGGGAGATTAAGCGCCGGCAAACCCGGTGCACCCACTGTCTCGGACGGAGTTCGGCAGGCGGACCCGCCGAACGAAGCCGCCGCATAGCGGAATCGGTCGCGAAGTCAATCGCCCAGATGCGGTCCGGTGCCTGTCGCGGAACCGTCACGCGACTGACGCGAAGGTGTCTCCGTTCCTTCACCGCACTGCCGCTTTACCCGGCCAAAGCTCCCCGCAGCGGTCAGATCGGCCGATCCGGGGGGACGTATGAAAATTCCGACGAACATGACGATGGCCTATCACGATGGCGATATCGACACGAACACCAGCGCCAATCCGCATCTGAACGATCTGATCGCGGTGCGCTATTCGCGTCGCCAGACGCTGATGGGGGGCCTGTCCGCCGCGACCGCCGCGGTGTTCGGCGGCATGCTGCTCGCGGGTTGCGACGAGGATGACCCGCGGCGTGCGGTCACCGTGCAGGCTGGTGCATCGGGCGCGACCTCGGCAGGCAAGACGGTCACGCTGACGGGCACGGTAGCGTCGGGCAGCGCGACGGGTGTCGCCTGGGCCCAGACCGGCGGCCCGGCCGTGACGCTCGCCAACGCGAACACCGCAACCGCAACCTTCACCGCACCCAGCGTCGCTGCCGACACCACGCTCACCTTCACCTTCACCGGCACCAGCACCGACGGCATCCGCAGCGAGACCTCGACCAGCGTCCCCGTCAGCCCGGCGCGGCTCGACTTCACCGCGGTTCCCAAGAGCCTTGCCGACGTCGTCTCGGTGCCGGCCGGCTACAGCGTCACCGTGCTCTACCGCCTGGGCGACCCGATCGCGAGCGGCGTCGGCGCCTATGCCAATGACGGCAGCGACACGAACTTCGCACGCCGTGCGGGCGACCATCATGACGGCATGAGCTATTTCGGGCTGGCCGCGACCGGCAGCACCCCCGACGCCAACGGCAACACGCGCGGCCTGCTCGTGCTCAATCACGAGAATATCACCCAGGCCTATCTGCACCCCAATGGCGCGACCAGCACTGGCGGCGCGATCGGTGCGGGCGGTGTCCGCCCCGAGTCCGAGGCGCTGAAGGAGATGGAATGCCACGGCGTCTCGGTGATCGAGATCAGCCGGTCGGCCACCGCCTGGAGCTATGTCCCGGCCTCGGCGCTCAACCGCCGTATCACGCCGCTGACGCCGATGAGCTTCAGTGGTCCGGTCCGCGGCAATGCGCTGCTCAGGACGCGCTATTCGACCGACGGCACAGCGGGCCGCGGGACGATCAACAATTGCGCGAACGGCACGATGCCGTGGCACACCTATCTGACCAACGAGGAGAATTGGGCGGGCTATTTCCGTCGCCAGTTCGGTGACGTCGCCGCGCGGGGCGGGTCGACCGCCAAGCAGAATGTCTCGCTCGCCCGCTACGGCATCCGCGAGACCGCCAACGCCACCACCTTCAACGGCAATTACGGCTGGGCCTCGGTCGTGCCGGCCGATTCCGCCAACACGCTCTATGCGCGCTGGAACGTCACCACGACCGCCGCGACCGATGCCACCGGCGATTTCCGCAACGAGGCGTTCCAATATGGCTGGGTGGTCGAGATCGATCCGTTCGATCCCGCCTCAACCCCGCGCAAGCGCACCGCGCTCGGCCGCATGAACCATGAGGGTTGCGAGATCGGCCGGACGATCGCGGGCGTCAAGCCGGCCTTCTACATGGGCGACGATGCGCAGAACGAATATATCTACAAGTTCGTGTCCGCCACGCCCTGGTCGGCGGCAGACGCGACCGCGACCAACCGGCTCGCGATCGGCGACAAATATCTCGACTCGGGCACGCTCTATGTCGCCAAGCTCAACGCCGACGGTTCGGGCCAGTGGCTGCCGCTCGTGTTCGGGCAGGGGCCGCTGACCAGCGCCAATACGACCTATCCCTTTGCGGATCAGGCCGATGTGCTGATCAATGCGCGTCTGGCGGGCGATGTCCTGGGCGCGACCAAGATGGATCGACCCGAATGGACCGCGGTGAACCCGGCGACGGGCGAGATGTACTGCACGCTGACCAACAACTCGTCGCGCACCGCGGCGAATGTCGATGCGTCGAACCCGCGCGCCTATACCGATCCCAAGACCACCGGTGGCCAGACCACGGGCAACGCCAACGGCCATGTCATCCGTCTGCGCGAGACCGGCGACACGTCGGAGGCGACCGCCTTTACGTGGGACATCTACGCATTCGGTGCGGGCAGCGATCTCGATGCGACCAACATCAACCTGTCGGGGCTCGACGCGACCAACGACTTCTCGTCGCCCGATGGCCTGTGGTTCGGCCTGCCGAGCAATCCGACCGGCAATGTCACCCCGGTGATGTGGATCGAGACCGATGACGGCGCCTATACCGACGTCACCAACTGCATGCTGCTCGCGGCAATCCCGGGCCGCGTCGGCGACGGAGGTACGCGCGCCGTGACGAGCACGCTCGGCGGGACCAGCAACACGGTCACGACGCGGATCGGCAAGGCACCGGCCACGACGCTGCGGCGCTTCCTGGTCGGGCCGAAGGAATGCGAGATCACCGGCATCCACTCGACCCCGGATGGCCGCTCGCTGTTCGTCAACATCCAGCATCCCGGCGAGAATGGTGGTCCCACCAACATCACCAGCAGCTGGCCCGCGAACCAGGCCGGCGCGGTCGCGACCCCGTCGCGTCCGCGTTCGTCGACGATCGTCATCACCAAGAACGATGGCGGTATCATCGGGCTGTAAGCAGGGCAGGGGGCGGGTCGCATAACGGACCCGTCCCCGGCTTTCGGCGTTACCTCCTGCGAACGCATATCCAGCGTATCCGGAAAGGTTCGTCCATGACTCTCCCCGCATCGCCCGTCTGGTTCATCACGGGCTGCTCCACCGGCTTCGGCCGCGATCTCGCGAGGCTGGTGCTCGATCGCGGGTGGCGCGCCGTCGTCACCGCGCGCGATGCAGACCGGGTCGCCGACCTTGTCGAGGGCCATGACGACATCGCGCTCGCCCTCGCGCTCGACGTCAACGATCAGGCGCAGGTCGAGGCGGCGGTCGCAGCGGCCAAGGCCAAGTTCGGCCAGATCGACGTGCTCGTGAACAATGCGGGCTATGGCTATCAGGCGACCGCCGAAGAGGGGGACGAGGCCGAGATCCGTGCCCAGTTCGACACCAATGTGTTCGGGCTGTTCGCGATCACCCGCGCGGTCCTGCCGATCATGCGCGCGCAGGGCAGCGGCAACATCGTCAACTTCACCTCGGTCGCCGGGCTCATCGGGTTTCCGGGATCGGGTTATTATGCAGCATCGAAACATGCGGTCGAGGGCTGGTCCGACGCGCTGCTTGCCGAGGTCGGGCCACTCGGCATCGGCGTGACCTGTGTCGAGCCGGGGCCGTTCCGCACCGACTGGGCGGGGCGATCACTCCGCCAGACGCCAAGCCAGATTGCCGATTATGCCGATACCGCGGGCGCGCGGATGGCGGGAACGAAGGACGTCAGCGGGACGCAGGCCGGGGATCCGGTCCGGGCAGGCGAGGCGATCATCGCCGCGGTCAGCCAGGACGTGCCGCCGCGCCATCTGGTGCTCGGCGCATTCGGCTATGAGGCCGTGACCGCAAAGCTGCGCGAACGGCTGGCCGCGATTGAAGCGGCGCGCGACATCAGCCTGGGTGAGGACTTTCCAGCCGATGCGACCTGAGCGCATCAGGCGGCCCTGACGCAGAAAGGGCCGGGAGATCGCTCTCCCGGCCCCTTTCCTAACACTCAAAAGCGCGAACGCCGATCAGGCGCCGGCGACTTCCGTCGTGTCGACCTTGATCCCGGCACCCATGGTGCTCGAAACCGCAATCTTGCGGACATACTTGCCCTTCGCGCCCGACGGCTTGGCCTTGACCACGGCGTCGACCAGCGCATCGAAGTTCGCGCGCAGGTCTTCTGCCGGGAACGACGCCTTGCCGATGCCCGAGTGGATGATGCCGGCCTTCTCGACGCGATATTCGATCTGGCCGCCCTTGGCGTCCTTGACCGCCTGCGCGACGTTCATCGTCACCGTGCCGAGCTTCGGGTTCGGCATCAGGCCCTTGGGGCCCAGCACCTTACCGAGACGACCGACGATGCCCATCATGTCCGGGGTCGCGATGCAGCGATCGAAATCGATCGTGCCACCCTGGATGGTCTCCATCAGGTCTTCCGCGCCGACGACGTCTGCGCCTGCTGCGAGAGCCTCTTCAGCCTTCGCGCCGCGGGCGAACACGCCGACGCGGACGGTCTTGCCGGTGCCCTTGGGCAGCGTCACCACGCCGCGGACCATCTGGTCTGCGTGACGCGGATCGACGCCCAGGTTCAGCGCGACTTCGATCGTCTCGTCGAACTTCGACGTGGCGCCCGAGCGTGCGAGCGCGATCGCTTCGTCAATTGCGTGAAGCTTGACGGTGTCGACCGTGACGGCCTTCTGCTTCTTGGTCAGCTTTGCCATGATATCAGCCCTCCACCACTTCGAGGCCCATTGCGCGGGCGCTGCCTTCGATGATCTTCGTCGCAGCGTCGATATCGTTGGCGTTGAGGTCCTTCATCTTCGTCGTGGCGATCTCGCTCAGCTGCGAGCGCTTGATCTTGCCAGCGACGACCTTGCCCGGCTCCTTCGAACCCGACTTGAGACCGGCGGCCTCCTTGATCAGGTACGATGCCGGCGGGGTCTTCGTCTCGAACGAGAACGAGCGATCCGCATAGACCGTGATGACGGTCGGGATCGGCATGCCCTTCTTCAGTTCGCTCGTGCCGGCGTTGAACGCCTTGCAGAACTCCATGATGTTCACGCCGCGCTGACCCAGCGCAGGCCCGATCGGCGGCGCGGGCTTTGCCTCGCCTGCAGGGACCTGCAGCTTGATGTATCCGGTAATCTTTTTAGCCATGTCACTCTCTTGATAGGGGCCGCCCGCATAAGCGCGTACGGCCCGGTTTCGAGTCTAGCGGTACGAACGACGCACGCTCGACGCGCGTCTCCCGCAGGTTCCATCATCAGATGTTGGAAGCTGGCGCGCATAGCCGAGGCGTGCCGCTGGTGCAAGCCTGTGCACTGACCATTGGCGATCGCGGCGCAGGCGCCGGCCATGTCCCGGCGTCGGGATCGCCCGACCGGTCACAGCAACGGCTGGCGCTGAGTATGCAACCGATTGCAGTCCGAAAGTCTTCACCTTCACCGCAATGATCCAGATCAGCAAATTTCAAGTTATTCGTACAAGATGATCTAAATCATGAGCGAAAAGACGGCAAATGTGGCAAGTCCTGCGCAAGGAGAGATTAGGACAGCCATGAGAGCGGCCTTTGATCATGAAAGCGGAACATTGAGATTCCTTACAATGGCGCTCGGGCTTGCGCTTGGTCTAATGATCCCGCTTGGATTCATATTGGCATGCTCGCTTATACTTGACCGACCGGTGACGATACTTGTCGTCGGAATTATCGTTGGAATATCCGCAACCTATGCCCTGTCAGTGATCCTGATGCGGCCGTCGAAGCATGACGAGGAGCATGTCGGGGACGCTGGTCCCAAGGTTTCGCTTGCCATGATCTGCCTCGCGACCGCGCTGATCGTCTGCGGGTTGAGCATCTATGTGTCCGACCGGCCGCATTATCTTCTCTACCGGGATATGCCGCATATCGCCGCGGCGATGCTGTTCCTGCCCGGCATGCTCGTCGGGTCTGGCTGTATCCTGTACCTGATCGCCGGGCGCGCCGTCTCGCGCTAGGCCGCGCGGTTCGTCGTCCGGACCGCGCCAAAAAAGCGCCGATGCGCCCGGGGCACTATGGTGCCGGCCTATAATGGAGGCCGGACGTGTCGTTGCACGCCCGTCACTCCGAGAGTTTCGGCATGGATACGATGATCAACGTCGCGGACGACGGCGGCAGATGGGATATGGCGAACGCCCCGTTCGTCGTCGACGCGCTGGCGCGGTCGATCCCGACGGTGCAATTCTCGATGGAAGGCGAGGTGCTGGCGGTCAATGATCGCTATCTGCGCATCTTCGGTCGCGAGGCGCAGGACCTGATCGGCGGCCATCACAGCAGCTTCGTCCGGCTGACCGCGGCGGGGACGGCGGACTATGCGACCGTCTGGAACACGCTGCGCAAGGGGCGTCTGATCCAGACCGAGTTCGGCAGCGTCGCCAAGGATGGTCGCGAAGTCTGGTTGCAGGCGACCTATATGCCCGTGCTGGACAGCAACGGCGTCCCGCAGCGCGTGTTCAAGCTCGCCAACGATATCACGCATGAGCATCAGCACGCCGCGGACAAAATCAAGATGCTCGAGGCGATCTCGCGATCGACCGCGATGATCGAATTCGCGCTCGACGGGACGATCCTGTCCGCCAATCCGCTCTATCTCGCAATTACCGGCTATACCGAGACCGACATTCGCGGTCGGCATCACCGCATGTTCGTGACCCCCGAGGACGCCTGTGATCCCAGTTATGAGCGGTTCTGGGAACGGCTGCGCGAGGGGGAGTTCATACGCTCCGAATTCCGCCGGATCGGGCGGGACGGGCGGCCGATCTGGCTGCAGGCCAGCTACAACCCCATCCTTGACGCGTGCGGCAAGCCGACACGGATCGTCAAGATCGCGACCGACATCACCGAATCGGTCGAGCTGCGCCTCGAAAACGCGCATCACGCGTTCAGCGACGCGCTGACCCAGCTCGCCAATCGGCGACGGTTCAACCGGACGCTGGCGGAGGAGGTACGCCGCGCGATCCGGTCGGGTGACGACCTGTCGCTGATCCTCATCGACATCGATCATTTCAAGCGGTTCAACGATAATCATGGTCATCAGCAGGGCGATGCGTGCCTGCGGATCGTCGCGACCGCCATCCGGTCAGCGGTGCGGCGCGCCAATGATCTGGTCGCGCGTTTCGGCGGCGAGGAATTCGCGGTGCTGCTGCCCAGTGCCGGTGCCGATGTTGCGGCGACCGCGGCGGAAACGATCCGTGCGGCGGTCGAGACGTTGCGCGTCGACCATCAGGACGGAACACGCCCGGTGCTGACCGTCAGCGTGGGTCACGCATCGCTTAGCCGGGATCACCGCAGCACCGACGTCCTCGCCGATGATCTCGTCGAGCGCGCGGACCGTGCGCTCTACCGGGCCAAGGAAGCCGGCCGCAACACCGTGTGCGACGACCGCGCCATCCATCCCAGGGGCTCCGTGACGCCGCCGTCCCGCGCGCCATTTTCCCGCTCGATCTCTCCCAAAGGATAACCCGAATGCTATGGTTCAAAGCCGACGCGCCTATCCGCCTGAAACTGTTGATCGCCTTTTCCAGTTTCGTCATTCTGGTCGCCTGCACCGCAATTGCGGGATTGGTCCTTAAGGGCACCGCGCTGATCGGCGCGGGCGTCGCGGCAACGCTGATTGCGGTTGGGCTTGGCTATACGTATCGCGAAATGATCGCGGTGCCCTATGTCACCACCGTCGTTCGCATGGAGGCGCTGGCCGCGGGTGATCTCGAAAGCCCGATCGAGTTCACGAACTTTCGCGACTGCGTCGGCCGCATGACCAAGGCGATGGGAACGTTCCAGGAGAATGCGCGGGTGCAGATTGCGCTGAACGTCGAGGCGTCACGCAACGCCGATGTGGTCAACCGCATGGCGCAGAATTTCAAGCAGGTGGCCGAGGGCAATCTGACTGTCGACATCACCGAGGACTATCCGGCGATCTACGAGGACCTGAAAGCGAACTTCAATATCGCGCTTGCCAGCTTGCGCGACCTGATCCGCTCGGTCGCGCAGGGCGCCTCCAGGATCCAGATCGGCTCGGGCGAGATTGCGCAGGCGTCCGAGGATCTGGCGCGGCGAACCGAGAGCACCGCGGCGAGCCTGGAGGAGACGTCGGCGGCGATCCATCAGATGGACAATCGCCTGAAGGATACCGCGCAGGGCGCGACGCGGTCGGTGGCGACGTCCGAGCAGGCGCTGAGCGCGCTCGATCATGGACGCCACAAGACCGACACGGCGGTCCAGGCGATGGAGCGCGTCAGCGATAGCGCAAAGGGGATCGACAGCGTCATCGAGGGACTCGACAAGATCGCGTTCCAGACCCGCGTCCTGGCGATGAACGCGGCGGTCGAGGCGGGACGCGCGGGCGATGCCGGACGTGGCTTTGCGGTGGTCGCCGATCTGGTGTCCGCGCTGGCGATGCGCGCGGAGGAAGAGGCCAAGCGCGCGCGCAACCAGCTGACCGTGACGCAGGTCGATATCGGTGCGGCGGTCGACGCGGTGCAACTGGTCGATCAGGCGCTGTCGGGGATCGTCGCCTCGGGGCGTGAAGCGGCGGATATTTCGCGGCAGATCGCGACCGACAACCAGGCGCAGGCCCTCGCGATCACCGAGGTGAGCGCCGCGGTCGGCAGCATGGACCAGGCGACGCAGAAGAACGCGGCAATGGTCGAGCAGACGTCCGCCGCGGCGCGGCAGCTCGCGCAGGAGGTCCAGCTGCTCGCACAGCACGCGCAACGCTTCGTCGTCGATGGCGGCGGGGTCCGGCAGGCGGCACCGGCCTCGGCGGCGCAGCCGGCAACGGGCGAACGCGACCATTATACGCTGGCGAGCGATACCCGGCGGCTGCCCGCCTCCGCGATCACCGCGCTGACCCGGCCGAGCTGGTAGGACTGACCAGCCGGGTCGGGTGCGGGTCCTGGTCTAGAAGCGGGCGCGCATGCCGAGCCGGTAGATGCGGCCGAGCGTGTCGTAGAGCGCGGGGTTCACGTCGAGGCCGGTATTGGTCTGCGGCGCGGGTTCGGGATCGTGATCGAACAGGTTGTCGACCTTGAAGAACAGGCTGACCTGCTTGGACAGGTTCACCGACCCGCCGAGATCGACATAGAAGGCGCCCTTCATCGTGTTGTAATCGATCGTCGGGTTATTGGCGGTCGAAGCGGGGCAGGCGGTCGTGCACACGACATACTGGCTGCCGAAATTGCCGTCGGAGAACCAGCGTTCCTGCAACGTCAGGCTGAAGAGGTCATTGTCGTAGCTCTGCGTGGCGAGCCATTTCCAGTCGGGCGTCGCCCCATTGTTGGCGCCCGCCTGGTCGACCGTCGCGACGCCGGCGATGCCCGCCTTCACAAGGAACTCGCGGACATTGGTGCCGAGCGCGCGGAGGGTGAAATTGCCCGGCAGGCCGAGCGGCCGCTTCCACTGGTAGCTCGCTTCGATGTCGAACCCGCTGGTCTTCCACGAGGCGAGGTTGAATGGCTGGACGTTGATGAAATTGCCGCCCTGGGTCGGGCTGTTCAGCACGAAGCCGCCGCAGAACGCCTGATTGCCCTCGAAGCAGAAGCGCACGATCTGGTCGGCCGACAGCGTCGAGATCACGCCGTCGAGCTTGATGCTGTAATAGTCGAACGACAGGCCGAGCCCGGGCAGCCAGGACGGGTGCGACAGGACGATGCCGGCCTCGGTATTGCGCGCGATCTCGGGCTTCAGGTCCGGATTGCCGATGGTGTTCTGGAACGCCTGGACGCCGCCGCCGGGGGGGAAGGGGTTGGTGAAGTTGGGCAGCGTCGTGACGGTCGGCGCGGCGAACAGTTCGGACAAATTGGGTGCGCGGACGTCGCGCGACGTCACCGCGCGCAGGCGGATGCCGTCGAGCGGCGTCTCCCAGGTGCCGCCGATCTTCCACGCCCAGATCGTCCCCGACGTGCTGTAATGCGTGACGCGACCCGCACCGTTCAGGTTCGCGCGACCGATTGCATCGCCCTTGAACAGCGGCAGGTTCAGCTCGAGAAAGCCTTCATAGACCTCGTATTTGCCGCCACCGTTCTTGTAGTTGCCCGCCGCCCAGTTGCTGCCCAAAGTCGAGTTGAGCAGCGGGTCCGCGGGATAGTCGGCGCTGTTGGGGCTGAGCGCAGTGACGCCGGCGCCATAGGGATCGCCGTGGACGCGGTAATATTCCCGCCGATATTCGCCGCCGAACGCGACCGCGAGCGGCCCCGCCCACAGGCCGAGCGGCTCGCCTGAAAAGTTCAGGCTGGCGACGTCCTGCGTCAGCTTGGTCCGCTGCATCGGTCCGTTGACCGGCGTGACATAGGCGAGCGCTGCGGCGGAGGGCGGCGACCCGCCGAAGATGTTGATCGGCTGACACCCGGCAGCGCGAGCGGCGGCGTCGGCGCAGACGATCGCGCCGTTCAGCGTGATCGCGTTGGCAGCCGCGACATAGCGGTTCTGCAACACGGTGTTCTCGACATCGATATGCGCGATCGTGATGCCATGTTCGTAATAGCCGTCATAATTCCAGTCGGTGCCGGCCAGATCGAACCGCCCCTTAAGCCCTCCCACGAACCGGTATTGGCGGCGGTCGGTCTGCACCAGCGGATCGGGGAAATTGCCGTTGCTGGTGCCGAAGCCGAACTGCGTGATCCCGGCGGTCGCACAGCGATCGCGGATCAGCTGCGGCAGATACGGATTGGCGCACTGCACGGTCAGACTGGGGCGATTATAGCCCGGGCTCGGCTGGTTGCTGGTCTTCACCTGCGCGAGGTTGACGGTGACATAGGCTTCGTTGTTCTCGGCAAAGTCGAAACCGACGCGGGTAAAGCCGTTGAGGCGTTCGAGCGAGGATTTGAGCGATGCGCCCGAGCCGGGTGCACCCGACAGGTCGCCGCCGACGCAGAAGCTGTTGCCTGGGAAGCAGCCGGTCACGCCACCCGTCCCGGTCGGGCGTCCGTTCGATCCATAGTTGAAGTTGAACGGCGAACCGTTCTGGTCGAACGCGATCCCCTGTAGCGGGCCGTTGTTGATCAGCCCGAACCGCGCATATTGATAGGGCTGCGCATAGTCGCGATAGTTGAACTGCGGCAGGCCGTTATTCGCCTGGCCCGTATTGACCAGCGTCGTCGCGCGGTACCAGTCGCGCCCCTTGGCGAGATCGGTGCCGAAATCGCCGGGCCCGACGCCGTCCTCATGATCATATTCGGCGCTGACGATCAGGTGCAGCCGGTCATTGAACAGCGATTTGCCGAACGCCGCCTGGACCAGCGCCTGCTGATCGTCGCCGTAATTGGTGATGCCGCCCTGGATATTGCCCTTGAACCCGGTGAACCGCGTGTCGGTGATGAAGTTGACCACGCCGCCGACCGCGTCCGAGCCGTAAGAAGCGGACGCACCGCCTGTGACCACGTCGACGCGCTTGACGAGCAGTTGCGGGAACATGCTGATGTCCGGAACGCCCGTCACGTTCGCGCCGACGACGCGTTGCCCGTCGAGCAGCGTCAGCGTCCGGATCGGTCCGAGACCCCGCAGCGAAAACGAGCTGAGCCCCTGCGTCCCGCTTGACGTGCTGAACGTGCCGGTCGCCGCACCGGTCGAGCCTTGCAGCGACGGCAACTGCGCGATCGCGTTGAAGATATTCGGCTGGGCATTTTTGAGGATCTGCTCCTCGCCGATCACGGTCGTCGGCGTCGGCGCGTTGAACCCGCTGGTGGTGATGCGCGTGCCGGTGACGACGATGTCGGCCGCGGACGCCGGCGGCGGGCTGTCCTCGGCAAGCGGCGTCGCCGGCGTCACGGTCGGGGGCGGGGCCGGGGGGGCGGTCTGGGCGAGAACGGGTGTCCCGATCAGCGCGATCGCCGACACCATCATCCCGGTCGCGGTGCCGCTGATGCGTGCGGCAAAATCTCGGTCGTGCCTGGCCTTCGCCATGATCCCATCCCCTTTCGGTCATGGCCCAGGCCGTCTGTCCGGTCCGGGTCCGCAATCCGTTATGCGGCGATCCTATCGTGGACCGGCGGGGGGAACATCTACGACCATCGTCGCAACGTTCGGAGTGCAATCAGGGCATGAGACGCTTGCGGCCCTGCGACAAATGCCACCGCATCGCCAGCGCGGCACCGTCGGCATCCTGCGCCCGGATCGCCTCGACGATCGCGTCATGCTCGTCCATCATCGCGCCGATCACCTCTGGCGCGCGCGACCGCGATATGTCCACGCCGGCGCGCAGGATCCGCATCACGGCATCCTGGAGATGCTCGAACACCGGCAGGAACGCCGCGTTGGCGGTCGCCTCGACGATCGCGCGGTGGAGCAGCCAGTCCTCGTCATGCGCCGGGGCGTTCGACAGCAGCGCCGCGCGCAACGCCTCCAGCGCCTGCTCGATCGCCGCGAGCTGTTCGTCCGAGCGTCGCTGCGCCGCCAGCCGCGCCGCCTCCGCCTCGAGCACGAAGCGGACCTCATAGGTGCCCAGCGTTGCG